>CAWUJQ010000081.1:0-15017 GCA_963922445.1 uncultured bacterium | reverse complement strand
AGCGCTTCTGGCAAGTCACCCGCCTGGTCGAAGTCCACGTAACTGCGATAGACCAGCGCCCGTACCAACGTCAGGACGGCCTCGCCGTCTTGTGGGTTGGCTTCTACTGCTGCGCTTGCCTGCGTGACGGCAGTGTCCAGGTCGCCGGCAATCAGTGCCCGCTCTGCCGCCCGACCTGCGTCTGCCGTTGGAGAAAAGAGAGACACAAGGTTGAAGTCCGTGCCACGGCTTAAGCTAAAGCCGATCAAAAGCAGGTTGATGCCAATGCCCACCCACACCAATACCGACCAACCCCCACGGCCCCGTTGTGACCGATACCCCGAATAGCGTCTACGTCCCATGCCAGCCTCAATTAACTAACCGTTGCACGCCTGCCTGCATTAGCCTGCTATACTAACGCGCCTTTTGCCGCAGCGCACATTAATCTATGACTCAAAAAACAGAGCGTTGTCACCTCTGCATGATCGCAGTGTTGCCGTATAATAAAAAGGCGTGTATCTTGCGTTGTTTTACCATTGCAGACCTGCGGAAAATTGATACAATAACATTACGTAAAATTACAGGTACACTCAAGGATGAAACGGCTCCGTCCCTACCAACTCATTATCACCACAATCCTCAGTATTGATGCCCTGCTGCTGTCAACCGAACTGCTTGGCTTTGGCCATGGCAGCAATGACCAATCATATATTACTTTCATCGCGGCGTTGATCCTCACCCTCGGTGGGATGTTGGCCATATGGACGCTGGCGGTGCAGCAGGAACGCGCCCACCGACGTCTCGAACAGCAGCGCCAACATCTACTCGGTAACCTGACTGAGGCCGTGATCGAGTTCGATAACGACTACACCATCCGCAGTTGGAATGCAGCGGCGGAAAAGGTCTACGGTTGGGCAGCGGCGGAAGCCATCGGGCAAAGCGGCGAAACGCTGTTGCAAACGCCCACCCTCAACGACACCTACCCGCAAGCCATCGAAGCCGTCAGGACGCAGGGCCACTGGCAGGGCCACTTCATTCAAGCCAAGCGCGGCGGCGCTCTATTGCACGTGCAGGTTAACATCGTTGCCCGCTACGACGCCCAAGGCCAGATGGACGGTTACACGGGCCTGATGCTTGAAACCACCGAACAACACAATACCCACCAACGCCTGCAAAAAAATGTAGCCCAGCTTGACGCCCTTATTGCCAACGCCCAACTCGCGATGCTGGTGGTGGATGCGCACTTTCGGGTGGAGTTTGCAGGTGGCTCTGATTTGAACCGTTTCGTCAATGTGCCAGACCCGCTAGGCCAACTCATCCACAGCATCTTGGGCGACGATAATAAGGCACAGGTTCTTGAGCATGTATCAGCCGCGCTGGCCCGCAAAAGCACAACCAACATCATTGAAATTGGTGACACCCTGTTTGATGTGCGCTTTAGTCCCATTTACATGGCCGATGGCAGTGTGAGCCATACCGCCGTGGTGGCGACGGACATCACCGACTATCAACTCACTGATGCCATGATGCAGCGCTACGCCATCCGGCTAGAAACGCTGCGTGAGATTGATGAGGCGGTGTTAGCCGCCGCCAACCCGGAGGGAATTGCCCAGGTCGCGCTGGGATATATGCCGTTTTTGCTGCCCCACACCGTTGGCGCGCTTTGTGTGCGCGGGCCGCACGATGCGTGGGAACTGGCGGCCTTCCTGGACAGCCTCCATCGTGTTGAAGCCGTGCGCCTAAAAGACGAGTGGCCCAACTTGCTAGGCGACCTGACGCCACGCGAAGCAACAACGGTGACAGTGGCGCTTGATACGCTAGACAGCCCTATCGCCCGGCTGTTTCGCGGGTTAGACCTTAACTCTGTGCTGATTGTGCCGCTGGTTTACCGGCAAGCGTTCGTGGGCGTGCTGCTGTTGGCTTTGGAAGACGACACTCACCTGAACAACGAACAAGAGCAGTTTTTACAAGAGGTTGCCCATACCCTGGCTGTTGCCCTGGAACACGCCAACCTGAATCAGCAGGTCAGGCTGTACGCTACGACCCTGGAACAAGACATAATAGAGGTGCTCAACCAGGAACACATTACACAAAGTAGCTCAGAAGCCATTCTAGATGGCATTACCGATGCGGTAATCTTCACGGACGCCGACGGGCTGATTAAGCGGGTTAACCCCGCTCTGACCCTTATATTCGGTCATACGCCAGAGGCGGTACTCGGCACGCAGGTTGCAAACCTGGCCTGCGAATTAGAACGACCGCGCCTGCAACAGGCGATTGAGATGGCTTTAGCCACAGGCACCCCGCAGCGCGTAGATTTGATCATGCGCAACGGCGCTGATGAGCGCATTATGGTTGATGTGGGCGTTGCGCCCATCAAGAACATTTACAGCAGCACCGATGGCCTTGTGCTCAACTTGCGCGATGTAACCGAAAGCCGTAAAAACGAGCAGGAGCTGCGCCGTAACCTGGAAGACGCCCGCAGGCTGAGCGAACTGCGTTCGCGCTTTGTCTCGACCGTGTCGCACGAATTCCGCACGCCCCTCACCGTCATCGGCTCCTCAACCGAGCTGATTGAAATGTACGCCGCAGCAACCGCCAACGAAGACATCCAACGCCATGTGACACGGATACAAGACTCCATCCAAACCATGAAAGTGATGCTAGACGATGTAGTCACCCTGCAAAAATCGCAGCACGAGCGCGACATTCCATTTGCTCCACTTGATGTGGTGGCGTTGACGCAAAATGTTATCAGTAATGTGCAAACCGCTGCCCGCGATGCGCGGGCGATTAAACTGGAGGTGGGCGGCACACCACAAATCATATCTGCCAATGGCAACAAGGTCAGGCACATTATCGCAAACCTCATCACAAACGCGGTCAAGTACTCTCCACAGGAAAGTACCATACACGTCAACTTGACCTTCGATGCCCAAACGCTCACCTTTACCGTGACAAACGAGGGCAACCCCATCCCGGAAAATGAACTTGCCCACTTGTTTGACCCGTTTTATCGGGCGTCCAATGCGGGTACCAAACAGGGTACGGGCCTGGGCTTATCAATTGCTAAGGAAGCGATTGATAGCCATCACGGTACAGTAGAGGTCACCAGTCGTAGCGATTCCGGAACTTGTTTCAAAGTACAATTACCTATACATCACAACAATACAGTTACTCATCAGGAAGGACTCAGTCAATGACAACCGTACTGGCAATCGAAGACGAAAAACCAATTCTAGACAACATTCTTGAAATTCTGCGCATCGGTGGCATGGATGCCCACGGTGCCCTGGATGGGCTGGAAGGGATTGAGAAGACATTTAAGCTGAACCCTGACCTCATTCTGTGCGACATCAACATGCCAGAAATGGACGGGTACGGCGTTCTGATGGAAATCCGCTCTGACCCACGGACCAGCCAAATCCCGTTCATCTTCCTAACCGCCTACGTTGATCGGCCCTTCCAGCGCCGGGGCATGAATATGGGCGCTGCGGACTACCTGACCAAGCCGTTCAATGCAAAAGAACTGCTTGACGCGGTGAAGGCGCAACTGGAAAAGCACCGTGAAATGGAGGCGAAGCGTCAGGCAGAAATCGACCTGCTGCGCAACAACATGGTGATGGCGCTGCCGCACGAACTGCGCACCCCGCTGACGGGCATTATCACCTGTGCCGACATTTTGCTGATGGACTTTGACGACCAGGTGACGCCAGATGTAGGCCGCATTGAGCAAATGCTGCGCATCATTCACCGTTCGGGTGAGCGTTTGCAGCATCTGATTGAGAATTACCTCGTTTACTCGCAAATTGAACTGTACACCAGCGACCCAGAGAAGATGCCATCGCTCACGCGGGGTGAGGGCGTTGAGTTCCCGACGGAGGTTACAAACGCAGCAGCCCAGGCCATTGCAGAAACGGTACAACGCGCCGATGACCTGATTGTAGGCGAGCCGGTGCAGGCCAATGTAAAGGTCTCTCGTATGAACCTGGCCAAAGTCGTGTCCGAATTGACCAGCAATGCGTTTAAGTTCAGCGAGGCAGAAAACCCAGTCACGCTGGAAACAACCATTGAAAACGGGGAGTTCCGGCTGCGTGTGACCGACAAGGGGCAGGGGCTATCCAAAGAGGCCATCAGCCTGTTGGGGGCTTACATGCAGTTTGACCGCCGCATCTATGAGCAGCAGGGCATCGGGTTGGGCTTGATTATTGCCAAGCGCCTAGTGGAACTGCACGGGGGCCGCCTGCTAGTCGATAGCACCGAAGGTGAAGGCACCACGGTCACGGTTTACCTGCGTTTGATGGAAGAAGCCGCTGCTTAAAACCGATTGGGTTTGTTAGCGGCGGGCTGTTTCTCACGTCCGGCTTATGTCTCGGTCATGAGTGGGTTAGCCGTCGCTCATCTTTTCTTTACATAATTCATGTGGGCTTGTGTGGACGGAAGGGGGCCGTACCTGTGCTCTTTGCGACACAGCAGCGGCACCCTTCCCCCTCGCTAGCTTGGCCCGCGTAGGGGCGTACATCATGCAAAAGAGCGCCCGTAGACGCTCTTTTTTGATACACGTGGCAGGTGACCGTCGGCTTAGCCGAAGCGCCCAGAGATGTAGTCTGACGTTTCTTCGCTTTCCGGGTCTTCAAACAACTTGGACGTTTGGTTGAACTCAACCAGTTCACCCCAACGGGTTTCGCTGCCGTCTTCCTTCGTCTTCTTGCGCACATTGAAGAAGGCCGTGTAGTCGCTCACACGGATGGCCTGCTGCATGTTGTGCGTCACGATGATGATGGTATATTCCTTGGCCAGTTCGCGCATCAGTTCCTCAATGCGCTGGGTGGCAATCGGGTCAAGCGATGCACACGGCTCGTCCATCAAAATCACGTCCGGCTCGGTGGCGATGGTGCGGGCAATGCACAGGCGCTGCTGCTGGCCACCGCTGAGCGCCGTACCATTTTGGTCGAGCTTGGTTTTGACTTCGTCCCACATGGCAGCGCGCGTCAGGCTGCTTTCTACGATTTCGTCCAGAATGGCCTTGTCACGCACACCCATGATACGCGGGCCGTAGGTGATGTTGTCGTAGATGCTCTTGGGGAACGGGTTCGGCTTTTGGAACACCATCCCGATACGGCGGCGCACTTCGACCGGGTCCACCTTTTCGCCATACAAGTTTTGGCCGTGATACAGCACTTCGCCTTCCACACGGGCACCGGGGATAAGGTCATTCATGCGGTTGATGGCGCGCAGCACCGTGCTTTTGCCACAACCGGACGGGCCGATAAAGGCGGTGATTTTGTTGTCTGCCACGGGGATGTTGATGTTTTGTACAGCCATGTAGCTGCCATAAAAACACCGCACATCGCGCAGCTCTACCGCGCGCTCGTCGCCGACGAGGGCGGCACTCTGGTCAAACGTGGTTTCAGTCATCTGAAAAGTCTCCCTGATTGGTGATGCCAGTAACTCAAGATAATGGCTGATGCAGCGGCAGTGGCCAAGCACCACCGCTGCATGATGATATGCGTGAGCGCCACATAAACGGCGCTCTAACGGGTGAACCGCTTAGCCCAGTCGGTTGCTAAAGCGGTTGCGCAGCAAGATGGCCGTCGTGTTGAGCGAGATCAACAGGATCAGCAGCACGATAATGGCCGCCGCCGCAATGTCACGGAACTGCGCCTGTGGGCGGGATGTCCAGTCATATATCTGGATCGGAATCACGGTGAAGGCCTTGAACGGGTTCGTCGGGTCGCTGTTGATAGCCGTCGCAGCGCCTACCACAATCAGCGGGGCCGTTTCGCCCACAGCGCGGCTGAATGCCAAAATCGTGCCCGTTAGAATGCCCGGCACTGCAATCGGCAGAATCTGCCGCCAGATCGTTTGCCATTTGGTCGCACCCAGGCCATAGCTGGCCTGACGGATGTCGCTAGACACCGCACGGATGGCTTCCTGCGAGTTGATGATAATCACCGGCAAGATGAGCAGCGCCAGCGTCAACCCGGCAGAAAGGATCGTGCGGCCATTGTCTGTTTCCTGCAAACCGAAGGCCGCACCACTCGTAAGGGCGGCCAGCGCCTGCACGAAAATGGCCAGACCGAGAATACCGTAGATGATGGACGGCACGCCGGATAAGTTGCGGATATTGGTTTCGATGATGTTGTTTAGCCAGTTGTCGTCGGCGTATTCTTCCAGGTAGATGGCTGCGCCCACACCCAACGGGAACGACGTGAGCATGGTGATGAGCATCACCCACATGGAGCCGAGAATGGCGGTACGCAGGCTGGCTTCTGCCGGGATGCTGTTACGCCCGCGCCCGGTAAGGAAGAACTGATTCAACCAGGAGCGGAACTCCAGGCTGGCATCTGGATAGGTGCCTTCGTCAATGGCAATGGCCAAGCCCGGCTTCACCAGCGATTCAAGCAGGTCTTCTTCGTCAGCGCCAATGGAAGCGCTAACGGCTTCTGGGTCTTCTGCCTGGAAGCGCTCAATGGCAACCTCAGCGAACTCCGGCGCGAACGTCGCGGCTACTTCTTCAGCCACTTCAACCGGCATATCCGCCATGTCAGCCGTCAGCGCGCTGCGGATTTCGTCTTCTAGCGTTGCAGTAACTTCGGTTTCCAGGTTATCGAAGTTGATGTTTGCCTCGCGGACGTTGGCCGTGCGCGTGTCGATTTGGGCCGAAGCGGCACCAATCCAGCGCTCGTAGTTGTCTTCAGAAACCACAATGTCCACAGAGCGGTCATACCAGGCTGCTGCGTCAAACGCTGCCGATTCCCCAATGAAACGCGCCAACCCTGCTTCGAGTTCAACACGATTGGGGTTTTCGCCCGCACGTTCCAGGCCGCCTGCGGCGACATCGTCGGCAAGGTCGTTGGTGGCGTCTTCAATGATGTTGCCACGGAAGAACAGCGTGTCGCCCAGCGTCCAGCTATCAATGATGTCGATACCGACGACAAAGCGGTTGACCCAGCCCAGCAAATTTGCGGTAGACGCGTTGGCCACCAGGATGTCGCGCTGCTGTTCTAGCGACAGGTCACGGATGGTTGCCGTCTCGGTGTCAACTTCCATCTCGTCGGGAATGGTGCTGCCATCCAGGGACACCGCCATCGGCTCGTTGATGAAGGCAGCGCCTTCAACAGCGCCGATATTGTCACGAATCAGGCCCAGGAACTCGCCCGTACCCAGGTTGGTCATCAAAATCGTACCGAGTTCTTCGTCAGAAAGCTGCTCCAATTCGGTACGACCACGGCTGTCTTCCAGGTCGTTGATGAGGGCTTGCGGGTCGGTCTGGAACGATTCCAACACGGTACCAAACGCCTCGTCCGCCACGTCAATTAGCAGCGTGATAAGCGCGACGACTGCCACAACCAGGGCAACGCGGAACAGGTTTTCAAAGATAGCACCCGTGTTGTGACGCTTTTTGAGCTGTTCTTTGTGCTGATCTTCCGTCATGTTGATAAGCGAAGCCATTAGTACGCCTCCCGGAAGCGACGAGCGACCCAGCCGCTCACCAGGTTCAAAATCAGCGTGATAATAAACAGCGTCAGGCCAATGGCGAAGATGCTGTTGTAGTCAATCGAGTTATAGCTCAAGTCGCCACCACTAATGCGTGCGATGTGGCCCGTCATGGTTTCGGCCTCATCAAACGGGTTGAGCGAGAAGTTGGGGCGGGCACCGGCGGCAATAGCCACAATCATCGTTTCACCTACTGCGCGCGAGATGCCCAGGATGAATGCTGCCACAATGCCAGAAAGCGCAGCCGGGATGACCACCTTACCGGTTGTTTCCAGGCGGGTAGCACCCAGGCCATAGGACGCACGGCGCAGCGCATCGGGCACGGCACTGAGGGCGTCTTCGCTGATGGAGCTAACCGTCGGCAAAATCATAACGCCCATCACCAGGCCAGCCGACGCCATGTTGTACACACCCACCAGGCCTTCTGGCGTGATGCGTTGCAGCAGCGGCGTCATAAATTGGATGGCGAAGTAGCCGTACACAACGGTGGGCACACCGGCCAAAATTTCCATGATCGGCTTCAGGATGCCGCGTACACGCGGGCGGGCGTACTCTGCCAGGTAAACCGCAGCACCCAACCCCAGCGGGATCGCCACGAGCATGGCAATCGCGGAGGTCATCAGCGTGGCGGTTACCAGCGGGATAATGCCGAACTCACCCAACTGCGGCTGCCACTGGAAGTTCGTCACGAACTCAAGCACGGTGGGGGCATCTGGCTGGAAAATGTTCTCGCCCTCTTCGTGGGTGGCTGCCGGGATGGACGTAACGGCGCGCTCTACCGTGATGAGATTGTCTTCGATGGCGGTCACACGCATTTGCTCGTCACTGCCACTGAGCCGGATGCGTTGGTCAACGGTGAACAGCCCCTCTGCGGGGTAGGCGATCTCGATTTCGGTGTCTTCCAGGCCCAGCGCATTCACTGCGGATACCTGCGTTTCTTGCATTGGCTCGGCCACAGTGCCCGCGTCGTGCAGTTGCGCCTCAGTCCCGGCGTGGCCACGCGTCACACGCAGGCCGTTTTCTACACGTTCTTCAATGAACATGATCTCTTCTTCAACCTGAAGGGAGCGACCCGGCAAAAAGGCGCGGCGGGTTTCTTCGTCCAGGTCTGCGGTGACGAAGAGCGTGTCTGTGGCACGCAGCGGCTCGGTGAGTTCAATCGCGGGGGCGTCCTCAACCAAAACCAATTGGCGGGTGGGCAGCCATGCTTCTGATGTGGTGAAAAAGATCAGCGAGTCGCGCCCAAGCACGACAACGATACCGATGGTGGTAAAAATCGACACAATTCCGCAAAACAGCAGAATTGCCCGGACAACTTCTTCGCCCACACGGGTGTGGCGGTGAAGGGCTTCTGCACTTTCAGTGGTGGTGTCACGACCCAGCGCCCGTTCGAGCGGGGTTTTGCTGACACTAGACTGCGCGTCCAGACTCATAGCGTTTTCTCTCCAGAACTCATGAAGGTTTGACAAGGAGGAAGGAACAAGGCGACCCTATTATGACAGATTTTAATCGCGCTGCAAGCCAACTCGGTTTAACAACGTTTATATAAGTGAGGCAATTAAGCGGATTGTAGCTGGCTGTTTTATCGATCACAGGGTAGCAACCACACTTGCCTTCACTACAGTGGTAAACAAAAGCGGGGCGCACAAGGTGTGCGCCCCGCTTCTGTCAGACAGGGTATTTCACGCAAGGGGCGCGAAATTACTCCATCATCATTTCCATGTCCAGGCCAAGGGCTACAGCCAGGGCTGCAACACGAGCGCCATAGAGTGCGTCTGCGTTAGCCGGGAAGTAGCCAACTTCAACAACAACGCCGTTAACTTCGCTGAGGAAGTAGTTGACGAAGTCCTGAACCTGCGGCTTCTCGGTCATGATGCTAGCCGTGCTGTAGATGAACAGCGGGCGAGCCAGCGGGTAGTCACCACTGTCAACGTTAGCAGCGTTCGGCTCAACGCCTTCGATGCTCAGTGCCTTCAGCGTGTCGGTGTTTTCGCTGTAGTAAGCGAAGCCGAAGAAGCCAACAGCAAACGGGCTGCCCTGGATACCTTCAACCAGAACGTTGTCGTTCTCGGAGGTCGTCGGGTCGTTGCCGAGGATTTCGCTCTCGTCTTCGTCAAACACTTCTTCTACGAAGTAGTCAAACGTACCGGAGTCGGTACCGGGGATGAAGCGCTGGATCGGCTCTGCCGGCCAGTCCGGGTTAACGTCGGCCCAGGTCTCAGCGCCGCCGAAGATCAACTGCAGGTCTTCGATGGTGGCTTCGTCGATGAAGTCATTTTCGGTGGAAACAGCAACAGCAAGAGCGTCCGTACCCACGCGGAACTCAATCGGAGCGCGGTCGATGGTGCCACAAGCTTCAACTTCGGTGTCACGGATAGCGCGGGAAGCGTTGGAGATGTCGGAAGCGCCCTGCTCACAGAAACGCTCGAAACCACCACCGGAACCGATGCTGTCGATTGTCAGGGTGCTGGGGTAGCCAGCAGCTTCGTACTCGTCCTTGATGCGCTCAGCCAGCGGGAATACCGTGGAAGAACCAGCAGCAGCGATGTCGCCTTCAGCCGTCAGCGGGTCGTTCGGCAGCGTAACCAGAACGCTGTCTACGATGTGGACAACACCACCGTCGTTAGCAACGATGTCAGCTTCGGTAACCATTGCCTGGTCGATCATAACGCCCATATCGGACAGGTTAACCTGTACCGGGGAGCCTTCCAGCGTCTCAACCGGGCCGTTGCTCAGCATGTCGCTGGTAACAGCAGCGGGGACGACGTGGTAGGTCAGCAGCGTGGTCAGCAGGTCGGTGGAGCCGAGAACGGTCTCAGCGTCCAGGCCCAGGGTGCCCAGCAGCTCTTCGAAAGCAGCGTCGGTCGGTGCGAAAACGGTGATTTCACCAACGAGAGCGTCGCCCAGGCCAGCAGCCTCAACAGCGGCGGTCAAAACGGTGTGGTCTTCGCTTGCGGCGATCAGGGTACCTACGCTGGCGGTGTGGGCCTCAGCCATTACTGCGCTGAAGGGTACAACCAGCATCAGTGCTGCGAGTACAGCAAAAATACGAGCCTTCATGTAAAGCATCTCCTTGGAACTTTGTTGAAAAACACATGCCAAAAGCATGTCGTCGCCCTCTAGCGACGCTGCACAATCTAACGCTTCCGGTTTAACCCAATCCGTCTCATATATTAAGAATCGCCCTTGTTATGTTAAATAGATGTTAAATTGAATATCTCTAATGACCGTCAAATACTGACTTTATCTGCTATTTATCCTCAAAAAACAGTTTCTTAACATGCAGGCTTATACAAAATTGGAACGCTTGTGCTAAGCCGCTGTAGGCAAACCGCCCCACCTGCACTATAATCACGCTCGACGCAGCAATCGCATACAAAGGCACCCTTTTGAACGCACCCAAACGCATCGGGGTCGTGGCCCATGCCCGCCGCCCGCAGTCCATTCCAACCGCCAACCACATTGTCGAAACGCTGCAAGCACGCGGCATCGATACTTGGATGAGCATCCGTTGGGACAAGGCCAATCACACAGATTTAGAAACACCTACAGATATGGTGATTGCCATCGGGGGTGACGGGGCCATGTTGAGGGCCGCCCGCACCTGCGCCGTCTATAGCATCCCTGTGTTGGGGGTCAATATGGGCTACCTGGGCTTTTTGCCAGAGGTTAGCTCGCCTGATGATTGGGAGCAGTACGTTGATCGGTTGGCGGCGGGTGACTACTGGATTGAAAAGCGCATGACGTTAGAGGCGACGATTATGCGCGAGGGTGAAACGCGGGCCAGTGGCACCGCCTTAAACGACGTGGTGATTAATCGCAATCGCTCGCTGGGCACCGTGCTGCTGCAAACGTACATCGACGGCTACTGGACGACGACCTATCACGCGGATGCGCTCATCATTGCGACGGCCACCGGCTCTACGGCCTATGCGCTGGCGGCAGGCGGGCCAATTTTGCCGCCGGAGCTGCACAACATCTTGCTGCTGCCCGTCGCACCGCACCTGAGCATGGACAGGCCATTGGTGCTAAGCGAAGGGGCCAGCGTGCAAATCGTGCTGTCGCCGGAACGGGGTAGTGATGTGATTGTGGTGGCAGACGGCACGCCCATTGCCGAAATGCAGCCGTCAGATACCGTCGTCATCCGCGCGGGCAAAGACAAAGGCATGTTTGTGCGGATGCGTGACCGCAACTACTTCTATCGGTCACTGTTGGACCGGCTAGAGCCGCGCCAGCAAACGCGCAGCACGCCCGACCAGTTGACGATTGACCTGAGCGCGTTCGACTAACCGTATTTCTAACGAAGCCGGATGTAGCATCGCCCCGGATTTAAAGTAATATGAAGGGCAACGACTATTCATCGAGTGAGACGATTTGCAATCCATATGACCGACCCAGTCGAAACTGTGAAAACCTTTGGCAACCCGCCGATTCCCGTTGAGGACGTTGTTGATGAGCAGGGCAACACGTACTGTCAGGTTCATACCGACCGTGAGACCGGGCTGCGCTGCAACAACTGCACCCGTTTGATGTGCGCCAAGTGCGCAGTGCATACGCCTGTGGGCTACCGCTGCGAGCAGTGCGTGCGCCAATTGGAAGACCGCTTCTTCAATGCAGACCAGATGTATTACATCCGGTTGGGCGCGATTACCGCCCTGCTGAGCATGGTAGGCGCGTACATTGCGAACTTTGTTGGCTTCTTCCTGTTTGTGTTTTTCATCGCGGCGGCGGCAGGCGGCATCATCAGCGAGGTGGCCACCCGCTACACCAAAGGCCAACGCGGGCGCTACGCCGGAGAGGTGGCCGCAGGCGGGGTTGTCATCGGCGTACTGCTGGCGGCGCTCGTCTTTGGGATTGTGTATTTGCGCTCCTGGCAGGCGAACTTCCAGCTATCGGAGCAGCAAATCGCGCAAATTTATCAAGAGTACGGGCAGGAAACGGGCGACGTTATCATCGAGAGTTTTCAGGGCAATACCAACATCGTCGCGTTTTTGGGCAGCCTGGTGATTGGCTTCATCACGCGCTTTAGCGTGTTGATTTACACGGCTATCACCGCCTTTACCGTCTACGGACGGTTTAACATCTACGGGGGCAGGCGCTAACGCCCCACTGTTTGAGTCTGACTGCACGAGATACCAGCCAACAGGACTGATTGCACATGCTGGAAGAAATCCGCATTACCAACTTTGCCATCATCGAATCGCTGGAACTGCCCCTAATGCGCGGGCTAAACGTGCTGACGGGCGAAACCGGTGCCGGAAAATCTATTGTGATTGACGCCGTCGAACTGCTCATGGGCGGCAAGGCCGACGCCAGCATGATCCGTGCCGGGTCGGAAAAAGCCACCATTGAGGGCACGTTCCAGGCCGGGGCGGACATCCGCCCGCAGCTTCACACGGTTTTAGCCCGCGAAGACCTGCTCGACCCGGACATGCCCGATGTGCTTATTCTGACGCGGGAAATCCGCAAAAACGGGCGCTCATCTGCGCGTGTGAACGGTACCACCGTTAGCCAGGCGGTGTTGAACGAAATCGGCAGCTACCTGGTAGACATTCACGGGCAAAGCGAACACCTATCGCTGCTGCGGCCTGCCGCCCACATTGACCTGTTAGACCGATATGCCGGGCTGCTGAGCCAACGCGTTGAAGTCGGACGGCTGGTGAGCCAACTCAACGAACTGCGCCGCGAAATTCACACCCTGGAACACGACAAAGACGAACTCGAAAAGCGGGCGGCCCGGCTGCGCCGCGAAGTAGAAGAAATCGAAGCGGCAGAACTGGAACCGGGCGAAGACGACGACCTGCGCAACGAACGCAGCCGCCTTGCCAACAGCGAACAGCTTGCCACGCTCACCGCCCAGGCATCCATGCTGCTAGACGGCGACGACGCGGCAGACGAGGCAACGTCCGCCGTAGATATGCTTCAGCAGGTGGCGGTCATCCTGGAAAAGCTGGCCGCAATTGACGAAGACCTGAACGAGGATGCAACCCTCGCCAACACGATGGCCGATCAAGCAGCGGAACTGGCCTTAAACCTGCGCGACTACGCCGACGAGGTGGAATACGACCCGCAGCGGCTGGACGCCATCGAAGAGCGGCTGGAACTCATCAACGGGCTGCGCCGTCGCTACGGCATCATGATTGAAGACGTGATTGACCACGCCGCCCGTGCCCGCGCCGAACTCGCTGCCATCGAGACGAGTGACGAACGCATGGTGGAACTGCGCGAGAAAGAAAAATCGCTGCTGACGGAAGTGGGCGCGGCCTGTGGCCGCATCAGTGAGGGCCGCGCCGCCGCCGGGACGCAGCTTGCAGAGAAAATCGAAACGGAACTGCAAGACCTGCGCATGGCGTCGGCCAAGTTCTCCGTGCAACTTACGCAAACCGAGGCCAAAGACGGCTGTCCAGTGGGTAAGCGCAAGCTCAAGTTCACCGAAACGGGCGTGGATACGGTCGAGTTTATGATGAGTGCCAACCCCGGTGAGCCGATGATGCCACTGGCCAAGGTTGCCTCCGGCGGTGAAACGGCCCGCATTATGCTGGCGCTCAAGCGAGCGCTCACCCTGGCCGACCCGACGGATACCCTCATCTTTGACGAGATTGACCAGGGCATCGGTGGGCGCTTGGGCAGTGTGGTCGGGGAAAAGCTGTGGAACCTGAGCAGCAAGCATCAGGTGATGGTGGTCACACACCTGGCGCAGCTTGGTGCTTATGCCGACGCGCACTACCGCGTGGAAAAGCGCCTCATCAATGAGCGCACCTCCACGCACATTTACCAACTAGACGACGACAAATCCCGCACGGACGAACTCGCGGCAATGCTGGGCACGATGGGCGAATCGGGCGAGCAGACGGCGCGTGATTTGCTGGCGGCGGCACGCGGCTACAAACAAGAGGCCAGCCGGGTATAGTAAAGGGGCGCGCAACGGCGCGTCCGGCAAATGTGTGACCAGATGGAGAACCAACAATCATGCCAATTCATGTCAAAGCAACAGTCAACGAAGACGGCAAGCTAATCGCAGACCTGCCCGCAGACAGTGGCCTTTCCGCTGGCGATGAGGTGGAAGTGACGATTCACACCGCGGTGCCCGAACCCGCATCCAATGAGGATGTGACATGGACGGAGGCGGAAATCGCGGACATTATGTCCCGTTTGAACTCAACCCCAATGACAGGTAAAGATGCCTATGAGAGCGGGCTGTTAGATGATGTCATCGGCAGTTGGGCGGACATGGGCATAGATGACCCTGTGGAGTGGTTGGAAGAACAACGCCGCAAGCGCCGCAAGAGGTTTGAATGGTAGACGCACTCATTGACGCAAATATTGTAATTGACGTGCTGCGCGGATATACGCCGGCCAGGAATTGGTATAGTTCCAATACGATGAAACTTGGCGTAAACCCAATCGTTATGTTAGAGGTACTCAATGGAGCACCGAACAGACCAAAACAAAATCAAATTGTGAGCCTGTTGCAGCCAATACCGCGTGTTGACCTAACATCGGACGACTTTACGTGGGCGATTCAACAAACAATCACA
>CAWUJQ010000080.1:0-15058 GCA_963922445.1 uncultured bacterium | reverse complement strand
CTAAGCTTGCAGACTAAACAGGTTACAGAATGATGATGAAGCTAAAGCTGTGGATTCTACTGATTGCTATCGCATTGATGGTACCGACTGCCCTTGCTCAGGACGATACCATCACAACGCCCGATGAGACGTTCTTCCGCGCAACGGTCAACAACACCGGCGCTTATGATTCCGCGCCCGTGCGCACCGAACCCGTAGAGCGCTGGCAGTATCAAATTCGGCGTCCCGTGCGGACGACGCCAGCCGTCGCAGGTGGGCTGGCCTATACAGGCAGCGAAGACGGCAACTTATACGCGGTTGATGTGCAGACGGGTGAACTGGTGTGGCAGTTCGAGGCCGGGGAACCTATTGTGAGTACGCCTGCGGTGGTGGACGGCGTGTTGATCTTTGGCAGCCACACAAACAGCGTCTACGGCCTTGATGCACAAACGGGTGACCTGATGTGGCAGTATGACACGGATGGGCAGGTGTATTCGTCGCCTGCGGTCGTGGACGATGTTGTTTACATCGGCAGCCGCGACGGGAACCTGTACGCAATTGACGCGGGAACTGGGAACGGCATTTGGCAGGTTGAAACGGGTGGCGAGGTGTGGTCATCACCGGGCGTGACGGATGGCGTGGTCTATGTGGGGAGTCGCGGTGGCACCCTATCTGCCGTGGATGCCGCATCCGGCGAGGTTGTGTGGGTCTTCAACCCCGAATCACCCTTTGACGGCTCCCCTACGGTGGCCGATGGTGTGGTGTATGCGGGCAGCTACGACGGCAACTTCTACGCCCTGGATGCAGAAACAGGTGATGTTATCTGGTCGGTTGACCTGGGATCGCAAATCTATGCGTCTGCGGCAATCGCAGATGAAACCGTTTTCGTCAATGGCACGGGCGGCACGCTGCACGCCCTCAATATTCAGGATGGCAGCGTTTTGTGGACGTTTGCGTTGGGTAGCCCAGCCTACTCATCACCAACGGTTGCCCAGGATGTCGTGTACGCGCTGAGCGAGGAAAACGGCTTTATGTTTGCGCTGGACGCAGGCAGCGGGGATGCATTGTGGCAGTATCGTACAGGCCGTGCGGGGGATTGGCGGTCGTCGTCGCCCGTGCTGGTAGACGGCGTGTTATTTATCGGCAGCAATACAGAGGGGCTGCTCGCGCTGCAAGCGCCCTAACGTACCCGATAAACCCGGCCATCTGCGGCGCGCAGCAGTCGATCCCAGATGGCCGCGCTGAGGCCCTGTTTGCCGTAACTGCGCACGAATATCTTGTCAACTTGCTGGTTGTCTAGCGCCCGCATCGCACCAAAAAGTACATGCGCGATTTGTTCCGGCTCGCGGCGCGATCCCATCGAGATAATACGAGCACCCGTATTGACAAAGTATGACGCCTCTTCATTAGTCGTCAGGATGCCGACGCGCTTGTGTTCGCTAACGAGCGTTTTGGCCTGTTCGCGCATGGCGTTGAGGACGGCATTGCGCTCACCGTCGTAGAGCAGTACGTCTGCTCGCGGGGAGTAGTGCTTGGTCATCATGCCGGGTGAGCTTGACGGGGTTTCGGTACCAATAGAAATTTGCATGGGCATAATCGTTGCCTCGGGAATAACCTGTTGAATATCTTCGAATAAAAGCCCACCGGGGCGCAGCACCACGGGCGGCGTCTGCGTGAGGTCAATCACGGTCGATTCAATACCGATGGGTGTTTCTCCACCGTCTAGCACCAAATCGACATGACCGTCTAAATCCTCCAGGACATGCGCAGCAGTGGTGGAACTGGGTCTTGTAAATTTGTTTGCGCTGGGGGCTGCAATCGGCACGCCCGCCGCTTCGATGAG
Source organism: uncultured bacterium (assembly GCA_963922445.1). Taxonomy (GTDB): domain Bacteria; phylum Chloroflexota; class Anaerolineae; order Aggregatilineales; family Phototrophicaceae; genus DAOTTY01. The sequence goes on along the minus strand of CAWUJQ010000080.1, from coordinate 13,236 downwards.
CGCACAGGCAACGGGGTGCGATGGCATCCGCACGGCCACTGTGTTTAGCCCGGCAGCGATGTTGGGTGGCACGTTAGCCGCCCGATGAAGCACCATCGTGAGTGGCCCCGGCCAAAACATTTGGGCCAGCTTGTAGGCTTGGTTGGGAACATCTTTTGCAAGGCGCGTCAGGTCTTTAACGGCAGCCACATGCGCGATAATCGGGTCGTTGGCGGGCCGTTCTTTGGCTGAGAAAATCCGCGCAAGCGCATGTTCATCAAGCGCGTTTGCACCCAACCCATACACCGTCTCGGTTGGGAACGCGACCAGCCCGCCGCGTCGGATGATGTCGGCAGCCTGTTGAATAACTTTCGGTTCCGGTGCTGTTTCGGAAATCGCAATGACTTCCGTTTTTGCTTTATAGATTTCCATGAATAACTTAAGAATCTGGCCGAACCAGATTCACCTTTTCACTATGTGACATAATCGGTTGGGTCAGCAGTGCGCGCTTGAATTCGACGCTGTTCCACACGACAAACGCCGCCTGCGCTCCAATAACGATCACCGCGACGACTGTCACCCACGCTTTCGGTTTCACTGTCGTAGTCCAGGTATCGACAAGCGCTGCACCCAAAACCACAACAAACGGTAAAATCAAAAGGATAAAGCGCGGGTCGTAGCTGGCAAACAACAGCCATGCTATGTAGAACGGTGCTGCCCATATCAACAAAAATAGCGCCCGTTTGCGCCCATTAGCCCATAATACCTGACCGATTCCCCAGCTAACACCACAAAATGCCAGGATACCAATCAGGCCATAGTTTTGTGGCAGCGTAATCAAGACGAGTAATTCGCGCCAGGTTTGCTGGGCTTCTTCTACCCACACCGTGTCCGGTGTGAGGGAGCCGGCTAACACTAAATTACGCAAATACCAGGGAGCCGCCACAACAGCCAACATTGCCAAGGGTAACAACAAGTGTTTAAGCGACAGTTGATTAAGGATTAAGTTATACAGGAGTAATGTGAAGAAAATCGCAATGGCCAGTAAAGCCGCGTTTTTCGTCCATGCCGCTAACCCAATCATTGCGGCTGCCAACAGTAAATCTGTATAGCTGCGCTGTTGGAGGGCCGTCCAGGCTAATGCAGCCCCAAACGTCATAAAAAACGCAACGGGAACGTCAACATACCCCGCAGACGCCCATCGACCAAAATCCAGTGTGCTTGCCAAAAAGAGCGCTGCTAACCATCCAGTGCGATCGTTGTACATCTGTCGCGCAAGGAGGTACGTCGCCGGTAAGGTGCCTAATCCGATGACCGCGCCGATAAACCGCACCGCATATTCGTGACGCCACCCCGCGAACATCGCCAGGTAGGCAAAGTTCATGGTGACGAGCTGCGGGTACAGTTCATACACATCAGAGCCGGGGCCGATAGCATAAAGCCGTTCGTGCTGCCACACCCACCATGCAAACCGTCCGTAAATACTCAAGGGGTCGTCATGGTAAAAGGGCCACAGCAGCGCGTTGAATAACACCGCCGCACTTACCGCTGCGGTGACCGCAAGGCTAAACCATGCCAACGGATGCAGGCGAACGCGGCGGGGCCGCAGCCAATTCAAGGCACGGTCACGAATTGCCAACACAAAACCGGGTGCCATCACAACGAGATAGATGGTCGTCGTCACGGTAAAGGTTATGGGTATGCGGAGCAACCCCAACCACAACATAATCTGCGACAGGGTGCCACTACTAAGGGCAATCATCAGGCACACCACCAGCGGCAATTTGGCGGCGATGGCAGAATGCTGCGCTAGCCAAAACGACCACCCCACTGCCGCTATTAGCACACCTGCAATCACGAGCCAGATCATGGCTGATTACTGGTCGGTGTCTTCATCGTCGTCATCATTGTCGTTTAAGCCCAGGCGGTCTGCAATGTTGCCGCTGTGCTTGTCCTGCTTGACGGCGACCCGTTCCAGATAGACGCGAGTTGTGGCGATGTTCTGGTGCCCCAAGACGGTTTGCACCTCGTTCAGGTCACCAGCCTGCTCACCTACCATGCGGGCAACGGTGTGACGGGTTTGGTGCAAGTGGATGCTGCCGATGCCGCACGCTTTGGCATATTTTTTGAGCATGTACACAAACCCGTGCGAAGTAACGGCCTGCTTGCCACTCGCGGCGCGGTCGTGCCGCAGCCAAATGGCCGCCGTAGGGTCAAGGCTAGGCCGATTGCTGTCGTCGTTCCAGCGGTCAGACGCTTTGAGGTAGGTAATCAACGCGGCGCGCACACCCTTGTCCCGTACTTCCGTTGCGCGATACAGCCCGCCCTTCTCCTCTGTGTGGATGACCAAGCCATCGTCTTTCAGTTCAATGTCCCGCCAGCGCAGCCCAATGATTTCACTCCGGCGCTTGCCTGTAGCGAAGTAAAATCGCAGCAGTGCATAATCTCGTTTGGCGCTGATGTCGTCGCCCTGCGCTTTTTCGCGCACAAACTGGAGCAGGGTGCGTGCGTCATCGTCGCTAAGCGCTTTTGCTTTGCCGGATTGGTACGCTTTAGGGGCTTTGGGGCGCGCCATCTTTGCCGGGTTTGCCTGGATAATGTCGCGGAATGTTGGCTCTTGCATCAGCCAGTCGTAAAAGCTGGACAGGCGACTCACCCGCGCATACACACTGGCTGCACTCAACTCCATGCTTTCCAGGTATTCGCGCCATGCGGCAACATCGGCTGCGTTCACCCGCTCAACCGACTTCCCCGTAAAGACGAAAAACCCGGCAGCCGTGCCCGATTTGCCGTCGCTAAGCAGCGCGTTGTACTTATCCCGGAGTAGGTCGTGGCGGCGCTTGCTCGTGGCGCTGGTACGAGCATCTGCCCACATTTCTACGGAGCGAACCAAGGCGGGGGTGATGATGTTCAGTTTGTGACCAGCGGGCTTTTTGGTATCAGACAACGCGCATCCTCCCTGTCATAATCGTGGAAGCATCCTAATGCCAGTGCGGAAGGACTGTCAAGCGGCCAACAGTGAACGTGGGTTTAGCTTCAGCCACTGAATTAGAGTTTCAACCGCTTGAAGATCGGCTCTGGCATAGCGCGGATAATGAGCATGATGTAGCGCCAAAAGAACGGCGTGTAGATGACATCCCGGCCTTGCTTCAACCCCTTGTAGATGTCCGCCCCTACCTTTTCCGCAGATGCAAACAACGCAGACTGTGGCATCCCGGCAGTCATGGGCGTGGCAACCAACCCCGGCTTAATCGTGACCACCTGCACCCCACTCGTGGCTAGGCGATTGCGTAGCCCGCTCAGGAAGGCTGTTTTAGCGGCCATTGCCGTGCCATACACATAGTTCGTTGCCCGGCCTCGGTCACCTGCCACCGATGAAATCACGGCGATGACGCCGCGCCGCTCTTTTTCAAAGTGGTTGGCTGCAATCGTCAGCAGGGATGCCGTGCTGGCGAAGTTGGTATTGATCTCCTGCAAGGCAGCATCAAAATCCGTTTCGCAGTGGGGCTGGTCGCCAAGCGTGCCGTGGGCGATGAACAGCACATCTAAGCCATCCAAATCCATCACGGCCTGCGCAAACAGCCGCTCATGTTGATCCATTGCGTTCATGTCCTGCACAACGCAGTGTGTGCTGGCAGCGCCATAGGCCGTCAGGTCATCTGCCACTGCATTGAGCTTGGTTTCGTTACGCGCAACCAGGAAAAACGTTGCACCGTCTTTTGCGAAGTGGCGGGCCGTTTCGTGGGCAATGGCAGACGTTGCCCCAACAATCATCATTTTGAGCATGAATGGGTTACCTTGTGTGCAGGCTGTTGGCGCATCAGGCTGTAACGCGCCGCCAGAACGAAGATGAAAACTTGGGGTCAACGAATTGGGCGAACTGCTCCCACTTGGGGTAGCTTTGCCGGAACGTTTCGCCAGACATGCGCGCATCCTTGGCCGGGTACAACGCGCCGCCATCGGCCATCACAACGCTGTCGAGTTCGTTGAGCAAGTCGAGCGTTTTCTGGCCACGGAAGGGAAAGTCTATGGCCAACGTCACCCCCTCACGCGGGAACGACAGCATCCCAGGCGATTCTATATCACCAAACGTCTTGAAGACAATCAGCGGTGACCCCTGCCCAGAGCGTACAATCCGCCGAAAGACATCTTTAATGGGTTCGCTGCCGCTGGCGAAGGGCATCACAAACTGATATTGCAAAAAGCCGCTTTTACCATACACCCGATACCAGTCCGTCAGCACGTCTAGTGGATAGAAGAAGGGTTCATAACTCGTCACGCCCCGTGTGATGGGGAAGACTTGTTTGCGGAAGTACAAGGTATTAAAACCGCGGATCGTCAGCGGGTTAATGGCGATTTCTGGAAAGTCGAACGGTACATTGATTGACGGCAATGTGGTTTTGGGCTTCACCTCACCCAGCGGCGGGTCGTAGAAGTCACCCCGTTGGAAGACCCCCCGCCCAAACCTGTCACCACGTGCGGTGCAGTCCAGCCAGCTAACCGTATATTCAATGTGTTCAGATTTGGCAGATAGCTCAAAGAACTCGTCTATATTTTGAAACTGAATGCTCTCCACATCCACATAGGGGGTAGGGATCGGACGCAGGTTGAACTCTGCCCAAGTGATTAACCCGGTCAGGCCCAGGCCGCCAATCGTAGCATTGAACAGGTCTTCGTTTTCTGTGGGGGAGCAAACCACACGCTCACCGTCAGAGCGCAACAACTCGAATTGGCACACATGGCAGCCGAACGTTCCCCGTGCATGATGATTTTTCCCATGCACATCATTGGCAATCGCACCGCCCACCGTCACGTACTTCGTCCCCGGTGAGACGGGCACAAACCAACCGGCGGGCACAATAAGCGCCAGAATTTGCAGCATTGTCACGCCCGCCTCACAGCGGATCAGGCCGTTTTCGCGGTCGAAGGCGATCATGCGGTTCAGGCCAGTGGTGTCTAGCAGAATGCCATCGTCGTTCAAACAACTATCCCCGTAGCTGCGGCCCAGGCCATAGGGCAACACGGACTGCTCGAAGTTTGTTACGTCGGGGGCGTTCTGGCGCCAGTCGATGGATTCAACGTGCTTGGGCTTTAACCGGGGGAAGCGCCCCCACGAAAGATAGTCTTGATTGTTGGGCATTGGCCAAACCGTTTACCGCGTTAGGATTAATACACTGATGGTAGCGCATCCACGATGACAAAACACAGGGCGAGTTTTGAATATGAAACCCTCACACCGATTCTACAGACTCAGCTTATGATGTTGATAAACAACCTGTGCGGAGGTTTCCACAATGACCCGTTCTATTGTCGTTTACCTGGGATGGCGGCTGCTAACGGCGCTGCTGCTCAATGTGCTGCTGATTGTGGCGGGCATTCGCCTGATGTATGTGGACACGCCGCTAACGCTGTACCAGTCCGACGACCGCCTTTATGACGTACCGACAGGTGTTTACAAGGACATACAGCCCCATTTTATGGCGCACTCAGGGTGTGAAGTGTATCGCAGCACCGCCAACACACCCCGCTACAACGACAACCCATCCCAGGCAAACGCGCTCCCCCCCGATTGGTTGACGCTCACGGAACAACAGACCTTCACCGGATATTCCCCGCAAAAGGGGTTCTTCACCGTGCGCAACTACCTTAACAATGAGGTCAACATCTGGGATGTAGCCAACCAGCGAGAAATCGCGGCCATTGTTACCCCCTATCATGAGTCGTGGTGGTCAGCAGACGAGCGTTACGTGATCCACCTGGGTGCGGGGGTGCAGCCGCGTACATTAACGGTCATAGATATGGAAACAAACGGCCAAATCACAACGCCGCTGCCTGTAGACGGCTACGGAAGCTTATCCATTAAATGGTCGCCCTACAGCGATTATTTCGTCTATCAGCACTTTGCCGATCAAGGGCGCTTGGTTGGCGGTGTCGGGACACCACGCGGTGAGATCGTCGTGTTGCCAAGGGATATATTTAGCCACTACTACACATTTGATGGCAGCGAGATTCAGTGGGTAGCCGGCGATACGGCAGTTCGCTACTGGACGGGATCAGATGATAGTGGGTTTGAACTGCTTGCGTTCGACTTTGTATCGGGTGTGACGACGCCTTTGCACACGGTTCAGAAGCGCCCCAGTCAAATTTCAGCGGATGGCACAATGCAGGCGGTGTTCACATCACACGCGGGTGGCAGCTACAGCATCGATGTGCTGGACATACCTACAAATACCACAACGCCGTTCATCGCCCATGCCGATGACCTGGGCGACCCATACCCACACCCCAATGGTACGTGGCTCAGCGCGACCTTTGACGGGCATCCTGGCGCAGAGCGTGAAATCCGTGTGGCGTGGATGCGGCCCGACGGCAGCGACTACGGTGAATATGGCAATGCAGCTTACGAAGACATCCGGCATTTGGAGTGGGCAACAGCCGAGGACAGTTCAAGGCTGTCGTTTGTGGGGGTGCGCAGTGACGGCACCTATGACCTGCTTGTGGTGGATGTGGCTACGGGCGCGGCACAGACAATTATCATGCAGGCCCATGACCTGCTGCTAAAAGGTGACGGGCAGAAGTACCACGTCCCGGACGCGTATGCGTACACCGATGCAACGGGACAGTGGTATTTGCTGCGCGTGGATGCGTCGTTCGACACGGTGTACTTGCTCGAAACCCCGACGTATATCCACCGCCTCGACCGGGTAGAGTCTCCTAACGGGCAAGACTACGCTCTCATGCTGCACGGAGAATATCCCTACCGAGCGTTGGCCCTCGCACAAAGTGGCGACGCGCCCACAATCATTATGGATGGCCTGACGCAGTACGGCACGCCGTCTTGGTCGCCTAACGGTCAGTATGTGCGGGTGCTGCGAGCCGCAGGCAGCAGTCATATGAGCCACACGCTGTTTCTCGACCGTGACGGCAATGCGGTCAATCGGCTGGATTTTATGCAGCGCGGTGAGTGGATTCGCTGCGACTAGCCCGGTTTCACCGCGCCCTCAGTTGATGTACACTTGTGCTACGAATTATTACAAACGGAGTGTGACAGGAAAGCGGATGACAACCTCAACGGAAACTCGCTTCTATTGGGCTGACCTGGGTGCTGTGTTGTTGGTCGCGTTGGTTGGGCGGGCGCTGCTCATAGCCAGTGGCAGCATCTCCTTTCACGCTGACGAGGGCATCGTCGCGTTGATGGCCAGCCACATGCTTGACGGCGACTTCCCGGTGTTTTTTTACGGTCAGGCGTACATGGGCAGCTTCAACGCGATGTCAACAGCAGCGGGCTTCGCTGTGATGGGTGAAACCGTCCTGGCGATACGCATTGTGCAGCTTGTCAAGTTTGTGCTGTTTGTGGGCACAGGGTACTGGGCAGCGTGGCACCTGTCTCACCAACGGATGGTCGCACTCATTGCAGCGCTCACGCTGGCCGTCAGCCACACGATGGGGGCCATTTACACCGCAACGAACATCGGCGGCTATGTAGAAACGCTGATATTTGGCAACCTCATGCTCATGCTGGGCTATGACGTTGCTCGGACGCACCTATACAGCGTGTGGCGCTGGGCGGTGCTGGGTGTGATTGCGGGCCTCGCTTGGTGGACGAATGGCCTGATTATCGCATTTGCGCTGCCCATCGCGCTTTTTTGCCTGTGGACGTTAATCCATCGCGCAGAGCAGCGAGGCCGCTACATCGGGTTGATTGCGCTGGCCCTGGTGTTCTTCTTCATTGGCGGTGCGCCCTGGTGGGTTTACAACTTCACCCATGACAACGCCGCTTTAGCTGTTTACTTCCCGGCGGTGTCCAACACAGCAACGACAATTGGCATCGGTGAGGTGCCATTTTCGCAAAAAGTCCTCGGCTTTGCGCTGTTTGCACTGCCCACGACGGTCGGGATGCGCTATACCTGGGCCAGCACGTACTTTCTGCCTGTGCTTGGCCTGCCTGTGATGCTGGTGTACGTCATCGCGCTGTACCAAACCGCCCGCTCCGAGCAACTCCCACTCCGTGACGGTGTCCGCTGGCTGGTGCTGGGCCTGCCTTTGCTGCATCTGATTGTGTTTTTGGGAACATCCTTTGGGGGTGACCCAACTGGGCGCTACTTTATACCGTTACTGCTGCCGTTTGGTTTAGCAATAGGGGTGTTTGCCGTCAACGTGCGGCAACAAGTGGGCACACCTTTTGTGTGGCTTATCCCCGTTGTGCTTGTGGTTGGCTACAACGCGCTGGGGCAGATTAACGCGGCTGTGCGCAACTCACCGGGCATCACCACGCAGTTTGAGCTTATCAACCACATTCCGCACACCCACGACGACGAGTTGATTGCGTTTCTGCTAGAAAACGACATCACGAATGGTTACACCAGCTATTGGGTGGCTATTCGCATGGCTTTCCTCTCTGGTGAGGCGGTGCAGTACAGTTCTGCGCTGCCCTATAAACCCGACCTTTCGTACAACCCGGCGGACAACCGCTATCCACCGTATCAGCAGGCTGCTGAACAAGCGGAGCGCGTCGCGTACATCAATACGACGATGCTGCCCGAACTGGATGCTGTGCTAGAAGATGCGTTTGCAGAAGCTAATGTCACCTACGATGTGGAGACGCTCGGCCCGTTCGTTATCTATTACAATTTTGACCCTGTGGCCCCACGGTTGCAGTTCGATGAAGACGCTTTCGGCAGCAACTGAACCGCAATTATGTAAAATCCTCATCCAAAATCGCTTGACATACGAAATAATGGTAGATGCGTCTTGGCCCTGCGTGAGCAACTTTGACTACAATGGTCAAGACGCTGAAAAACACAAAACGGCACATACATGAGGCTTCCATGACGCGCAGACTACGCTTGACCCTGGCACAAATCATGATTCTGCTGTTGGTATTCAGCAGCCAGAGCAATACAGCGACAGCTCAGGATACTGAGATCATTGGCGGCGCAAGCTCGCCCGAAGTACAAAGCCGCGTAACCGAGCTATTCGGGAGCGAATCCCCGCAGCGTGTTTCAGGTGGGCTGGCTCAGCTCGCAGCGAATTACGATCTGTTTGTCAACGATTCCAGTGATGTAAGCGCAACCTTCGCTGGCAGCATGGCAGCCACTTCACCCATTCTGTCGCAGCCCGTTGCAGGCGACCATGTCAACATCGAAGCAACAGCCGTCAATGATGCAAACGCCTTGCTCCAAGACCTGCAAGCCATCGGCCTTGTTGATGGCGTCGTGTACCGTCGCAAGGTGGGCGGGCAACTGCCACTGACGGCTGTGCCACGACTGGAAACCATACCATCACTCCAGTTTGCGGGGGTCAATTACCGACGACGCAATGTGGGCCAGGTCACGAGTGAGGCAGACGCTGTGATGAATGTGGATGACGCCCGAAATGAATACGGTATTGATGGCTCTGGCATTACCATCGGCGTATTGTCCGATTCCTATGACTGCTTTGGCATACTTGGGCGCGCCGATGATGCGGCTGCGGACATTGCCTCGGGCGACATCCCCGTGCCCACATTCGTTGCAGACCTCTATGACTTTGGCACCCTCTCGGATTCAGGCATGTGCATCACGGAAGATGCCGGCGATGAAGGCCGTGGAATGATGCAGTTAATCTATGACCTGGCTCCAGGCGTCAATATGCAATTCCATACCGCGTTCTTCGGCGGTGAACCCGGGTTCGCAGCAGGCATTGAAGAACTGGTCAATCAAGGGTCAGACGTGTTGGTAGACGATATTAAGTACAATTTTGAGGCGTACTTCCAGGATGATGTGATCGCTGCGGCGGTTGACGATGCCGCAGCATCAGGTGTACCTTATTTCTCGGCAGCGGGCAACGACGACGATGACTCGTACGAGGCACCGTTTCGCAACAGTGGCGTCAACTTTACGCTGCCCTTTTCATCAGGCGCTTGTTCTTTTGGCGCGACCTATCGCCTGCACGATTTTGATCCGGGTAGTGGTGTTGACACGCGCCAACGGTTCACAACAACGCAATCGGACGCGTTTTTCGTACTTCAGTGGGACGAAGAGCATGATTCCATCTCAAACACCAATGGCCTAGACTCGGATGTTGCCCTTCTTTTCTTTGAAGGTGGAGACTACATCGGCTGCATCAGTGATTTGCCAGCGGGCGACGACCCCATTGAGCAAGTCCTTATCTTTGACCCTATTACGCTCGACATGAGCATCGGCTATGCGACCAATAGCACCCGCCCCAACCGACTCAAAATTATCTACCTGACAGGTGGCTTCACCAATATTGAATACGACACCAACAGCTCCACGTCATTTGGCCACGCTATCGCCCGGAACGGGGCGGGCGTTGGTGCGGCGTGGTATCTTACCCCCAATAATCCCGAACCCTTTACGTCACTCGGCGGCTTGACCGTCGTCTTCGATACCAACGGCAACGTCATCAACGAACAGCGCCAACAGCCCCGCTTCACTGCGATTGACGGCACCAACACCACATTTTTCCCGGATGACCCCAACGCCGATGTGGACTTTGATGGCAATCCTAACTTCTTCGGGACGAGCGCGGCTGCGCCTCATGCTGCGGCGGTCGCGGCGCTCATGTTGGACTGTGACTCATCCCTAACCCCAAATCAGGTTTACAATGTGATAGCCGCTACCGCTACGGACATTACGGGCGGCAATGCCTCGTCGGGTTTCGACTTTGTGACAGGGGCAGGATTGATTGACGCCAATGCCGCCTTGGACAATATCGCAGACATTGAGGTGGGGTTGCGAGGTAACGGTAACTCCATTGCGGATGGTGACACCACGCCTTCCATTGCGGATAACACCGACTTCGGAAATGTGGAAGTCGCTACCAATGAGTTCAAGCAGTTCCGCATCCGCAACGACACATCGAACTGCGGCTACATTGATCTGTTTGGTGGCCCGGATTTTGTGCAAATTTCTGGCTCACACGCGTCAGATTTCTCCGTGGCCAACCAACCTGATGACAGCAACATCCAGTTTAACGACGCAAACCCGACGTTCCGCGTCAGGTTCAAACCCAGCGAATTAGGGCTTCGTACAGCGACCGTCACGTTTTTTACCAACGATCCGAACGAAAGTGTGTATACGTTCGCGATACAGGGCACAGGTGTAGACACCACCGCGCCACAACTCGTCAATAATGACCCGCTAATCCCCGCATTGGATGCAACCGAGGTCAATCCAAACACTGATCTTGTATTGGAATTTACCGAACCCGTTGTAGCGGGCAATGGCACCATCTCGATTGTTGCCAATGGAACCGCTATCGAAACCATCGCCCCCAACTCGGCGCAGGTCAGCATCAACGGGGGTACAGTAACCATTAACCCGGCAACACTGCTGAATTTTGGCACGACTTATGGAATCTGGGTGACCGCAGGCACCTTCACGGATGCGGCTGGCAATCCGTTTGCGGGCCTTGCGAGTGAGGAGTAAGTTTCAGACTGCGCTGTTGCGTAGGGCGTTAATTGTGATCTGCTCCGCTTCGGGGCGAAGGCGCGCAGGCAACCGGAAGAAGTGCGGGGCTGTGACCACCTCATAGCCGCCGAGGGTATGCTCGGCGGCGGTGGGCAAATAGCCGATGCAACCGTTCGTCACCCCCGCAAACAGATCACCGGACTGCCTAACGGCCATCCCAATCTCGTTGAACACCTCCGCGCCCAGCGCGTAAAGCCACACATCACCTAGCCGTACCACATCCGTGCGCAGGGGCACCATGCTGCCCTGTGCGGTTGCCTGCCACGGGAACAACCAGTCCAGCACGGGGGTTAGCAGCGGCTTTGGTATCCGTCCGATAGGGCTGAGTGGTTCGTTTTCAAGGGGCAGCGCAATGTATTGTGACTGGTGAGCGAGTGGGGTTGCCGTGATGGCTTGTGCGTTGGCCAGCGCCGCCAACACGCGCTCAGCGGCCTCATAGCCAATCTGAAAGCGAATGTGCCAGCGGTTGGCGGGCTGGTGATTCAGGCGCGGGTTGAGGTCACCGCACGCCCCCTGCACAAATACAACCGGGGCGTGTGTTTCACGCTCCACGAGTTCGCGCATAATGCCGACCCAATCAGCCGAGGCTTGCGAATTGCCAGGGTCAAGCACGGTGGGATGGCATGCGATATTGACCAGCACGGCCAGCGACTCCCCCGCTTGGGTTTTGACGTGCAGCACATTCACCGAGCGGTCAACCACGCCGTTTGGGTTAACGCCAATCGTCATGGTGCCGTCTGGATTGCATTGGCGTCGGTTGACGGCGATGTTTGTCTTACTCGTGCCCTGGTCTACGGTGACCGGGCGTAGGCTGGCGCTGGCATTCTGTATGGCCCGCACAATCTGACGGACGAGCCAGTGCATATAGACGCTGTAACGAGTCGGGCTGTGGTTTCCGGCATGGGTCACTGGCCCGCTGTGCGTGTGAGAGCAGCACAGCAGCACCGGGTGGTCAATTTGCTGCTGCACAAGTTGGTATACCGCGTCCGTGACGGCAAGCACATCACAGGCAACGAGGGTCACGGTTGTTGCCCCGTCGCGCAGCGTGATGGCGGTTACCGTGAGTGGTTCGCGTGCGCCGACATTGGGCACAACGCGATTGCCATACCCTACCAGATAGAGTCCAACAGGCGGGGTGATGTCGCGGCGGGCAACGCCTGCTTGCAGCATGTCTACTCCTGTGGCTGCGCGTAGACGATTTCCCAGTCGAGGCTATCCGCAGGTTGGGCATACAGATCAAAATATGCTTCCGCGATTTTCGCCGGATCAAAGTAAGTGCCCTCTTGCACGAAACCCGCAATGGTCACAGTTGCTACATGGATGCCGTCGCTCTTGAGTTCATCGTGTAAGCTCTTGGTCAGGTTGCGGAGCGCTGCTTTACCCACTGCCAACGAACTGTAAGCCGCTGCCGGATATAACGCCAGCCCGCCGCCCGTCAATAAAATCATGCCCTGGCCCGCCGCACGCATATGTGGGATGCACGCCTGCGCCGCAATCAGTGCGCCCACTACGTTAACACGAAAATCAGCTACAAAAGCCTCTGGGTCAAGGGTTGAGGGCGTCCCCTGAGTAATATATGCCGCGTTGTAAACCAACACATCGGTGTGACCTAGCTGGTCGTGAATGGCGGCAAACGCACCGTTTAAGCTGTTGGCATCGGCGGCGTCTGCCGCAACGCCCACGGCTTGAATGCCCTCAGCGGTCAGCTCAGCGACATAGCCTTCCAGCTTGGCCGCCGGGCGCGCCACCAGCCCCAGCGCATAGCCTTCACGCGCAAAGCGCC
>CAWUJQ010000079.1:0-15372 GCA_963922445.1 uncultured bacterium | reverse complement strand
AAGCTCACCAGCCCAATCCAGCCATTTTCAAGCGCGATGGGTATGTCTTCGACAATGCGGGTCTCGTTTATAGTGATGTCATAGCTGGCATCCCGGACGTCCAGTTGTAGCGTATAGGCTTCCTCCGAATCCAGGTCAAGCGGCACACTGCCCGCCCCGTCAAACACACCCGCCACGTCGTACTCGCCCCAGAAGATTTCCTCAGCATCAAAGCGCACCATGTACCCCGGATGGGGTTCGTCACGCCCGGCCATGTGGAACACCAAGCCGCCGCCCGCGTCCGGCGCATCTTCCGGGAGTGTTACGTCCACTGAGATTGTGAACGCCTCACCTGCCAGCCCGGTCCCTATAATGTAGTCCGTCAGTTCCGTGTCTGTTTGTATGATGGTATCGCCCGTCTGCGTCCACGTGCCGCTGGCTACCGCCGGATTGATGTTGGCATCACCCGTTATCATGTCCTCGGCGGCGGTAACGCGGATTTCATCGAACGCAACCACCGTCTGTGAGGCTGTCAACCCGATGTAGCTGTTTGTCCGCGTCTCGTTTAACGGGATGCCCGCAATCAACCGTGTTCCGTCCAGGCGCACTGCATAAGTTGATTCGCTCACCGTGACAGATAGGGTATGTTCGGACGTGCCCGCTGGCGGAACTTCTGCGCTGCCCTGCCCATTGAAGCGTCCATCCTCATCGTAGTAGCCCCAGGTGATCACATCGCCGCTTTCCACGTACCGCACCAGGTGCCCACCGTTGCGCAACGTCGGCTGTGGCAGATTGAACACCAGCCCGGCCCCTGCACCCTCGGTTTGCGAAAACGTGACGGAGTACGTCATTGGGGTTTGCACAGGCTGTTGGTAAATCGAGGTGAAATCGAAGCCGCCAAGCTGTGTTTGCTGGTAGGTGCCATCGGCAAAGGCCCATGTCCCGCTCAAAGGCTGCCACAACGACGCCCCGCCAGCCGGGTTCTCAAACTCGTCGTTGAAAACCATCGAATCGATAGGGGCTGCGGGTGTGGGTGGGGCTGCTTTGGCAATTGTGTCAGAGGCTGCCTCCACCGAAGTGTCCGCAAGCGGCGCAATGCTCAGGTCATCAAATGCGACCTGCGACGTCGCCGAAATCAAGCCAACTGCACCGCCTTCATATGACAGGGGGATACCCTCGGCCAGCGCCTCGCCGTCCAGCAGCAGCGTATAGCGGCCAGCGTCCACCTGCACACCCAGCCGATGCACAGTCGCATCATCGGGCGCAATGGAGAGTGCCACGCTGCCCTGCCCCATGAAGTTGCTGTCATCGCCAAAGTAGCCATAAATCAGCCATAACTGCGCGCCATCAACATTGAAGCGGGCCATGTGGCTTTGCTGGCGGCTGGTTGTCTGCTGGGCGTTAAAGATAAGGCCTCCGCCCATGTTCCCCCCCAAAAGCTGCATTGATGCCTCAAATTCATACGAATCACCGGGGGCCATCTCTACCGGGACAAACGCAGCCAGGTCAAAGCCGCTCGTGCTGAGCTGCACCAGCGTTTCATCACGGATGTCCCAGTCACCGCCAAAGATTTTATAGGACACGCTGTCCAGCGTGGCGAAGTCTTCGCGGTAGGGCAGTCCCAGCGGCTCGCTGGCTTGGGCGGGCAGCGACGAGAGGCGCAAATACAGCCCCAAGTTCAGCACAACCAGCGTGACCATCGCCAAACCAACGGGCAACCAGAATGAGCGAAGGGTAGGTTTTTGCATAGGATCAATCACTCTCAAGCGTAGTGCTTCCATTGTTGAAGGATGAGGCCTAAATTTAATCTATACGAAATTTTACTTAACTATACAGCAAGTGGAAGAACGTAAAGGTGAATTTTTTCAAACTTTGCGTAGAGAACTGACAAAAAGTCTTTGACAGCGTGCGTGAGGTGGTTGGCTGACGATCATCTGTGGGCGATCAAGGGGCGTCTTGCTGCGGGTCAGCCGAAGCGGGCGGCAGCAAAGGCGGCCTTTACAAGCGGACGTACTTTTGGGTAACCATGCTGCGCTGCCGCGAGGGGGAATGCGTATCTGTTCACGTATTCGTGAGATATTCGGGGGTAGTAACAGCGGACGCGCACAAGCGCGTCCCGACGGGGTTATGACGGGCTGTAGGGGTTTAGCGTGCTAAACCCAACTGAGTACCTGTCCCCCACACGTATTTGGCCTGTAATTGTCGGGCGGGCTACAGGCGTTTGACCCACACCGGATTGCTCATCGCACGGAAGGTGGTGTGGTCGCGCCACTGCATGAACTTATGGTCGGCATGCTGGTAGGGTGCATGTAGTTCAACACGGTAGTAAGCGTCGCTCGTTACTTGATCGCTATATGACACGACCTGCCACGTATCCGGGGCGGCTTCGACAACCTGAGACTCAAAAAACAGGCCGTTTTTGAACACGAACAAGCGCAGTGGCTCATCCGTTTGAATCTCCGTCGTGATTGTTACCTCACCGCTGGTCGAGAGCGTTTCCCACATTTCTGCTTTTTCGCTCCCGGCGCTGGCCCGAAGGTGCAACTGCGGTCCCTTGCTGAGGTACACCTGGCCGCGCTTCAGCCCAGCGATAATCCCGGCTTCGCTGAGTTCGTCCGCGTAGACGTAGGTGAACAACTGGCCCAGCTTGTGCAGACCCTCAAACGGATTGTGACTATCAATGCCTGCAACACCCACAATCCGGTAGCCGGCGCTCAACAGCCGATCCCACAAACCAACCTGATAGGTGTTGTTGATGGCTTCCAGGTTGTGATAGACCTCCATCATGTCGGCTTTGTGCCAATTGAAGTCGTAAGCTCGCCATCCCAGGCGGCCACTGAAGGCGTGATTCACACAGAACAGACCGCCTTGCCCGTGAATCTGGTCGGCGGCGTCGTTCATTGTCCAACCGTCTCGGTCAACATAAACATCAACCCAGTCCGTCATGCCGTGAACGTTGGCGTGACCGTGATGGCTGGTAATTTCGCACGAGTGCAATAGAGCGAGATGCTTGGCGTAAGGTTGCAGCTTGCGCCACTGACTGACGGTAAAGTGATCCGTGAGCGCAAAAAAATCGAGCTGCGAGTCGATGGCGGCTTCCACCACCGTTTCAACAGCATATTTACCATCGCTCTCGGTGGAGTGGGCGTGCAGTTCGCCGCGATACCAGCCTGGTTCGTCGCGGATGACAGGGTCTTCGGTGAAGTCGAGGGTAACAGGCGCTGCGGCCTCACCCTCCGTCACACGGACGACAAGCTGGTAGTCCGTTTCTTCGCCCAAGGCTTCGACGTCCACACGAACGAACCACTCGCCAGCGGGCAGTGCGCCTGGAATTGCGCCTTCGCTGGCGTCATCTGGCGTGACCCACAGCACTAGCTCTACGTCACCGCGTGCGCCGGGATTCATGCGGTTGCCACGAAAGCCGTTTGGATCGTGCAGGGAGATAAATAGCTGGGCCAGCTTTTCTTTGTGAAATGAAAACAGAACCTCTACGCGGCTGGCCCCGTCTGGCACTGTGAACGGGCAGTCAATGTAGTGGATGCGCGGTTCGGGCTGCAAATGCTTACGTTCGTCCAGCACAGTTTGTTGATTCGTCTCAATCACAGTCGTCTCCTATCTCACAGGTAAGCAATTTATCCAGATACTATCACCGAGCGGCAAAATACATTTCGTTTCTAATTTGAATGAAAGTTATTTGGCTGATGTCTTCGCTTTAGCGGGCAATCATGTTGCTGGATGAAGCTCTTCTGGCACAGAGACCAACTGAACATGCAGGTTATTCTGCTTAAGCGACCTGACCCAATCTGGATCGGCCCCGGCGTCTGTGATGAGTAAATCGACATCGGTAACATCACACAAGAAGGCCCGGTAGATGCGGCCTAACTTGCTGCTGTCAGCTATCGCAATGACCTGCCTGGATTGTTCCATGAGGGTGCGATGGACCAGCGCCTGGTCGTTCAGCAGTTCAGTCAGGCCCCGTTCCGGGTGGATGCCGTTAACGCCGACAAACATCTTATCAATCGTGAAGTTACGTATCCGGTCGAGGGCCGTCACGCTGACGAGCGAATACATGCCACCGCGTAAAAACCCACCCGGTACAAAAATCGTAACGCCCGATTGATGGCTCATTTCCAGCGCGATGTTGACCGCATTTGTAATCACGGTGATGTTGGTTGTGTTGGAGATGCTGCGGGCGGTGAAGGTGGCGGTTGTGCCCCCGGTAAAGGCCAATACATCCCCGTCAGAGACCCTAGCCGCCGCAGCCCGTGCGATGGCGAGTTTCTGTTGGCGGTTTATTTTCTCGCTTTCATTATAACTCTGGCTCATGGGGGTGTAGCCCGAATGCATCGGTGCAATCGGGATAGCACCCCCGTGAATGCGCTGCAACAACCCCTGGGCTTCCAGGGCGTCCAGGTCTTTGCGGATGGTCACGGCAGAAACACCCAGCGTATCCACAAGCTCTGTTGTGGATACGTGGTCACGGTCGGACAGCATTTCCAGGATGCTGTTGGCTCGACGGATCGCCGCATGTTGGGTGCGCGGCATAGCAACGTCACTCGCCGTCGTTAGCGACGAACACAGCCGTTCCAAACGCGGGGGGCGTGTCTTCGTTGTCGGCGTCAGTGGGTGACCACATCAGCGGCGTTGCAGCGATGCCGGGTACATCTGCCACGATGTTGAAGCCGATGTGCTGGCCCGCCTCCATGACGAATTCATCTGGTAGTGGCACAGCCCCTTCAATACCCCAGCCGCGTTCCGTTTCAAATGAAGCAATAATCGGGTCAACCGCTTCGCTGTTGCGCCCGCGAATAATGGCCGGGGGCGGTAGTTCCCACACCTGGGTGACCCCTTCAATAATGTGGATGTCCACCATCTCGGTTGTGGCTTCCAGTTCAACATCTAACGTTGCGGCGGGCAGCACCAGTTGATACACGCCATCTACATACGCGTCGCGTTCCAGGTCGTCAGTCAAGTTCAGGTACAGTTCCAATTTGTCCGCGTCGTTGACGGTATAACGCTCACCCTCAACGGTTGCGGCTATATACAGGTCATCGCGGCCAGCGGCCAGGGCAAACCGGAGTTCAGCACCATCTGTGGTAATAGTGGTAAAGGCCATGTCTGCCCACTCTTCCAGGTCACCATCCAGGCGAATGCGCGCATCGGTTGGAACGCTAAGAACAGGTTCGTTAATCGTATTGTCTTCCTGCGCGACCACGACCGTAGCTGTGGTCAGTAGCAGCGTGGCAATGATGATGCGGTACATAATTTCTCCTCTGTTACGGGTGGTTAGCGCACGGCTGCATTCACACGCTTCTCAAATGCTTAGTCCGCCTTCATTAAATGGGTGCCAAATCCAGACCAAGAGCGTGTTAAAGCACAGTCGGTGGCCATCTGTGCCCGCGCTCATGCAGTCTCGTCTACAAGCCTAAACATCTGTATAACACTTTGCGTGACGAACCTTTACAAACCTGAAGCTATAGCCCCAATAACTTTCGTTTGGATGAGAAATGAAACTATAGCTGTTGCTTTCAGTCTTCTGCGGGCTATATTCGCGGTCAAGCACGTGCTGCAACACTCGCTAAATCCCAAAACCAAAGCATGGAGAGTACACCCGCATGAGCTACCGTCATATCCTAGTGGTTTTCGCCATTGCCCTGATGTCGATTGCCATCCCCGTATCTGCCCAAGAAACTTGTACGGCAGACAGCCCCTGCGACATTGAAGTCTGGGTCATCTTCGGTGACCACCGTCAGGACTGGACTGTTGATGCAGCCAACCGCTTCAACGAGCAGTACCCGCAGTTCAACGTAGTGATTGAGAACCCCGGCAACTACACCCAAATCGTAGACAACTACACCCTCATCCGCGAAGAAGGCGGTGAGTACCCGGCCATCGTCCAAGTTCAGGACATTCAGCAGCAGTTCGCCCTGGACAGCGGTTTCTTTGTGCTGTTCGAGGATGTGCTGGGCGACCGTGAAGAAGTTCTGGACATCCCCACGAACCTTGACGACGTTATTGACGGCTTTAACCCTTACTATACGCTTGACGGCACCCTGGCCTCCTTCGCCTGGAACTCGTCCACGCCCATTGCTTATCACAACATGGACTTGTGGCGTGAAGCTGGCCTGGAAGAACCCCCGGTCACCTGGCAGGAACTCCGCGCTGGTTGTGAAGGCCTGCGTGAGCGCATTGAAAGCGGTGAACTGGAAGCATGCGCAAGCTGGCCTTTCACCGGTTGGTTCGTAGAACAGTGGATGGCCCAGCAGAACCAGGAATGGGTGAACAACGGCAACGGTCGTGAAGGTCGCGGTACAGAAGTTATCCTCGACAGCCCCGGCATGATTGCTGTGGCCGAGTTCTACCAGGACATGGTTGCTGAAGGCTTCTATCTGTTCCCCAGCCCGGACTACTTTGGCTCCCTGCAATTGTTCAACCAGGGTGAAGTGGCTGTAACCATGGCCAGCAGCGCTGACGCCCGCTTCATGGACGACGCTGCTGCCGAAGCTGGCATCGACTTGCAGACCTCCCTCATGATTTACAACGGTGACGCTGAAGGTGGTTGGAACGGTAACCCGGTTGCTGGCGCTAGCATGTGGATCAGCAATGGCCTGGAAACCGAAGTTGAAGACGGCGCGCTGGCTTTCCTGCTGTGGCTTTCCAACACAGAAAACAGTGCCTCCTGGCACACTGCTAGCGGTTACGTGCCCGTCCGCGATTCCTCTGTGGAACTGCTGGGCCGCCTGGAACCGGGTAACGAAATCTTCTGGGATCGTGATGAAAACGCCCGCACTGACATTGAAGATGCAGACTGGTTCGCAGCAAACCCGAACTTCCTGACGGCCAGCACCCAGTTGGGCGGCGGTGAAGTTACTAACGGCACGCTCGGCCCGGTATTCGGCACCATGAGCGAAACCCGCACGCTCATCCAGGAAACGATGGAGCGCATCGTGGCTGAAGGGCTGGACCCGGCGACTGAACTGGCTGCTGCCAGTGAGCAGGCCACCGAACTGCTTCAGGAATACAACTTGCTGTTCGCTGGCGAATAACGCCCGCGACTGGCATCACGCGCAACATCTATCAGGGGACGGGGCAACCTGTCCCCTGTTATTGTTCGACGACATTACCGAGGAAGACCATGTACATCGTCAATCCGTTCCTTCTGGTCGTCTGTGTAGCCGTTATCGGGGCGGGTGTGCTTGGCACAACGTTTGCCTTCCGGCGGGGTAATGCGCTGCTGGCCGCATTCATCGGTGGCATTGCAGGGACGGCGGGCACTCTGTCGTTTATGGCCCCGCTCAACTTTTGCACCTTTGAGGCTGACCG
Organism: uncultured bacterium; assembly: GCA_963922445.1. Taxonomy (GTDB): domain Bacteria; phylum Chloroflexota; class Anaerolineae; order Aggregatilineales; family Phototrophicaceae; genus DAOTTY01. Next base: position 8,070 of record CAWUJQ010000079.1, on the reverse strand, counting down.
GGGCTTCTGGGATGTTGTCATCGGCGCTGGCTTGATTGCTGCGAGCAGTGCTGCCTTGCTGTGGCTTGCTTTCTGGATTTTGGATCGCTCTGCACGTGGCCTCAACGTGATTCCGCAGGCAGATAGCCATCCAGGGGCGTTCAACGGACGCCGCGCATGGATTGGCGCGGTGTTTTGCCTGCTGCCGACAGTGGGCCTGCTCGCGGTGTTTAGCTATACCCCGATTGTAAATACCTTCCGCTTTTCGACGCTGCTGGCCCGTTTCGGCACCCAACGCACCGCTTTCGTGTGCGTAGACAACTTCTCGCGCCTGATAACCGATTCCGACTATATTCGCATTCTGGGTGTGAGTTTGTTCCTGGCGGCGGCTATCGTAATCGTCGGGCTGAGCTTCGCGCTGCTCATTGCGTCCATGGCGTCACAGCCTGTTCGGGGCGCTCGCATTTATCGGACGCTGCTGATTTGGCCTTATGCGGTGTCTCCGATCATCGCGGGCGAACTATTCGAGATGCTGCTAACCCGCGAGGTTGGCGTGGTCAATACAATGCTTGGCCTGGACGTGCCGTGGCTAGTTGAACCCACGATGGCTCGTTGGAGCCTGGTTGTGGCCAGTGCATGGAACCTGATTGGCTTCAACATCCTGTTCTACATCGCTGGCTTGCAAAACGTCCCCGACGATGTGCAAGAGGCAGCCGCCATTGACGGCGCAAACGCCATTCAACGCTTCTTCTATGTGACGTTCCCGCTGCTGTCGCCATTTACATTCTTCCTCGTGGTGACCAACACCATCTACGCACTCTTCGAAACCTTCGGCATGATTGACGTACTCACGCAGGGTGGCCCGCTCCGTTCCACCTACACCGCGATGTATAACGTCTTCAAGATTGGCATAGAAGGGCAAGACCTGGGCAAGGCAACCGCACAATCACTCGTTCTGCTGGTGGTCGTTGTTGCCATTACCATCATCCAATTCCGCGTGAGCCGCGACCGCATCAGCTATACCGTGTAGGGAGACCAACGTATGACCTCTGTCGCAAAGCAAACCAACCGTGCTGCCGAGCCGGTCCGCTTGAGCCTTTCGGAGCGGCTGCGGCTTGCCCTACCCAAGCGCTGGTATGCGCACCTTATCTTGATCGTTGCCGTCATTATTGTCGGTGCGCCACTCTTCCTGGCGATGCTCATTGCCACGCAAACCAACGAGCAGGTGTTCACTGGAAGTTTGCTGCCGGGTGACCAGTTCTGGAATCACTTTGATGTGGTTTGGAATCGGCGCGGGTTGTGGCGCTTCATGCTGAACACGGCATTCCTTGCTATCGTGATTGCAGTCGGTAAGGTGGTGATTAGCCTGCTGGCGGGGCTGGGACTGGTCTACTTTCGCTTTCCCGGCAAGTGGCTTGTGTTTGGGTTTATCCTGCTTACGTTGATGCTGCCGGGGGATGTGACTTTTATTGCATTGTTCCGGTTGATTGCCGATATAGGCTGGGGCAACACCTATGCGGCGTTGATCTTCCCTGCAATGGCGAGCGCCACGAGCGTATTTGTGTTCCGGCAGCACTTTATGAGCATCCCGCCGGATATGTCCGAGGCGGCACAACTGGACGGTGCCAACCCGTTGCAGTTTCTGTTTCGCATCCTCATCCCCATGAGTTGGAATGCCATTGGTGCGTTGCTCGTGATTATGTTCCTTGCGTCATGGAACAGCTACCTGTGGCCGTTGACCGTCATTCGGGATGTCGAACGGCAGGTGGTGCAGGTGGGGTTGGCACAGTTTGTTGCGATTGAGGGCGAAGCTTCCGCGTTCGGCCCGTCGATGATGGGTGTGATTATTGCAAGCATTCCGCCTGTGCTGGTTTTCATTCTATTGCAAGAGCAGTTCATGAGCGGATTTGCCCTCACGCGCAAGCGCTAGAACTTTGGCTGTGGCGACGTCAACACAATGAACCAGATGTCGTAGGGCCGACATTTCTAACGTCGCCAGGGAACCGAGAAAGAGGCGGTACGATGTGCCGCCCCGTGTCTCAATCAAGTCCTTGAATGGAATTCGTCCATCTGGAGTGGAGGGACGCATGGGCTGTGCAGGTGGCTCGGCTTGGAATTACGCCACACCCACACCATCGGCGGATGCGCCCGATATGAGACGATTAATTTTCAGGGCCGTGTCACCTTTTGGGTTGGTGGGTGTGGCTAGTTATCTTATCAACGAGACCACCGACAAGCCGCCGCTTTGTGGAATGTGTGCAAGCTGCGAGAACGGTTAACACTACAACAAAACATTATCGCGGGATTTATCAATAACCTAAAGGCACCATAACACGCTTAGGGTAAACCTATGTGCGGTAGCGTCAAGTCGCTACACAAGCATATTTGTTTTCCACGAGAGAGGCCCCAACAAAATGCAGAAGATTCGTATTGCCCTCGTTATTATCGCTGCCCTGATGATGAGCATTGCTGCCGTCAACGCTCAGGAGCGCACCGTTGTCGATGTTGTCATCGGCTCCGACACCAACATCTTCGACTGGTATAGCAACAGCGTGAAGCCCGCCTTCTGAAGAAGCCTTCCCAGAATATGAACTGAACCTGGTTCACACGGGCGCTCAGGGTGCCAGCGGCAACGGCCCCATTGCTGACCGTGCCTTTGCTGCCCTGCAAACGGGTGACGATCCGCAGGTTTCTTACTTTGAAACCTGGAACGTTCAGCAGCCGATTGGCGCTCTGGAAGAGGGCCTGTGGTTGGAAATCACCGAAGAGAACGTGCCGAACATCGCTAACCTGGCTGGTACCGTTGCCGATGGCCGCAGCCCGTTCGAAATCCCGTACCGTGGGTCCCAGGTGTTGCTAGCTTATAACGCTGACCGCCTGTTGGAAATCCTGATTGAGCGTGGCGACCTGGAAGAAGGCGCGACAGAAGTCCCAGCAGAGTTCGTGCCCACCACCTTCCCGGAACTGATGGACTGGGTTTGCGAGTTCCCTGGTGAGTTCATCTACCCGCGCCCGGACACGACCGGTGCTGGCCGTGAATTCGTGAGCCGCGCTGTGTTCCAGGCCAACGACCTGGAAACGGGCCTGTTCACCGTTGATGCGTTCGCTGAGCAATTCGGCACAGAAGAACTGACCGAAGAGCAAATCGCTGAAATCAATGACACCTTCTACGCCGGCGCATGGGATCAGCTCAACGAGATTGAGCCGTGCCTGTACGACAACGCTGCGTATCCGGCTGGTGCTGCTGCTGAAACCCAGCTTCTGGTGAACGAAGTCATCACCATGATTACGATCTGGTCCGACCAGGCGCTGCAAGCTCGTAGCCTGGGCCAGCTCCCGCCGAACACCCAGTTCATCCAGCTTGCTGACCTGCCGATGGTGGGTGGTTACGCTTCCTCCGCCATCCCGTCCAACGCCACCAACCTGGAAGGCTCCCTGGCGCTGGCTAACTTCCTGCTGTCTGTTGAAATGCAGGAATCCGTGGTTCGCACCATCGGCGGCTTCCCCGCTGTAAGCTGGGACACGCTGCCCGCTGAACTTCAGGAAGACTTCACGGACGTTATCACCGACGACGTGCCGTCCTTTGCTGGTGTGTGGGTCAGCCCGATGTATGAAGGCTGGTACAACAACGTTGCTTCCGACCTGGAGCGCGAATAAGCTACATCGCAAGCTAAAACCCGCTTTGCGATCTGCTGTGGGGCATGGCATAGTAGCCGTGCCTCACGGTACCACCCTCATGCAACCATTGTAGGTCACGCCTTATGGCTCAACTGACATCACCGCAGCGCAGAATCAACTGGGTGCCTTACGCGTTGATTGCACCGCCCCTGATTGTGATGGCGCTGTTAATCGTATATCCGGCGTCCCTTTCGACATGGGACACCATTACTGTTGTGGATGATAATGGCGGGGTCCGCTTTTCGCTGGAGGCCTACCGTAATTTTTTCGAGGCTCCCCGGTCGCTGCCCAACCTGATTTTTACGCTACAAATTACGGTGTTTACGGTGGGCGCGTTGTTTTTGGCGTGCTTCCCCATTGCATATTACTTGCGTTTTGCCCGCACCCCGATTGTGGGGCCGGTGCAATTTTTAGCGCTGTTTCCGTTATTTGTCCCTGGCATTATTACCGCCTATGCGTTGCTGCGCTTTTTGGGTGCGAACGGCTGGCTGGAAAATATTCTTGTTTCGCTCACGGGCTGGGACGGCTACGTGACGCCCTTCCCAAAAGCCAGCGGCATCGCCATCGGCCTGATTTGGGAAGGCATCCCGATTACGATATTGATCCTCACGGCGGGCTTCGCGCAAATTCCTAACAGTTTGATTGAAAGTGCCCGCGACGTAGGCGCAAACCGCTGGCAAGTGTTCACGCGCATCATTTTGCCATTGGTGCGCCGCCCGGTGCTGATTGTGCTAACGCTGAACTTTTTGGGTGTGTTTGGCTCGTTCACGATGCCGTATTTGCTCGGCCCAGCTTCACCGCAGATGTACGGCGTGTACATGGAGCAGCTATACGGCAATACGCGCTACTCGAATGTGCAGGTGGCTGCGGTGCTCATGTTCTTGATTAGCTCTGTGGTGGGGTTGCTGTATGTGCGCTCCATCGTCAGCCAGCGCCTTGAAGAAGGAGTGTAGCCCATGACGACCATCCGCGAAGACCTGACCGACCGCACGCTATGGGCAGAGTTTGCCCGCAACAGTGGCCGCGCCTTCCGGTTTATGCTGCGCCAGGACTGGTTTGGCCTGTCCATGTTGGCGTTGCTGACGTTGTTTATCCTGGGGCCGATGCTGAACGTGTTTGTATGGGCGTTCACGGCAACGCGCATCCGCCCGCCCGCGATTTTGCCGGAGGAGTGGGGCCTGCGCTGGTGGATTGCGACGTTTGAGCGCCTGGACGTAATTGAAGGCTTTACGACGAGCATTGTTATCTCGCTGATTGTGACTGGGTTGGCGGCGGTCATCTGTTTGCCTGCTGCGTATGCCTTTGCCCGGATGCAGTTCCGGGGGCGGACGGTGTTTTTGCTGTCGTTTTTGATGACGAATGCCTTCCCGCGTTTTGGCCTGTACATCACCATTGCGGTGATCTTCTTTCGGCTGGGGCTGGTGGGCACGGTGGCGGGGGTGGTGCTCATTCAACTGGTGAACACGCTTCTGTTCATGGTGTGGATTCCGACGGCGGCGTTCCAGGGGGTGGACAAGGCACTGGAAGAAGCAGCGTTAGACGTAGGTGCGTCCCGGCTGCGGGTGTTTATTCAAATTACGCTGCCAATGGTGCTGCCTGCCTTGAGTGCGGCGCTGCTGCTGACGTTCATCGGCACGTTTTACGAGACGCAGGGTGCGTTTTTGATTGGCGTGCCCAACGTGAAAACGCTCCCTACCGTGATGATTACGCTAATTAACCATCCCATCACGCAGCACGGCGCGGTACTGAGTGTGGCTTTATGGGTGCCATCCATGATATTGCTCATTTTTTCGCAGCGTGTGCTGCGCGGCGGCTCGCTGGCAGCGGGCTTTGGTGTGTAAGTAACTAGGGAACTGACTACATTGGCCCAACTGACGCTTAACCAACTGTCCAAACACTTTGGCAAAGTTGTTGCTGTAGATGCCATCGACTTGCACGTACACGACAGCGAACTATTGTGCATCCTCGGCCCGTCGGGGTGCGGGAAGTCAACTGCGCTGCGCCTTATTGCTGGATTCGAAGAACCGACCAGTGGCGCAATCCGCATAGATGATGCTGATGTAACCCATCTACCAGCAAACAAGCGTCCCACAGCAATGGTCTTCCAGAAGTATACGCTGTGGCCACACATGACCGTATATGACAACATCGCGTTCGGGCTGAAGCTGCGCGGCCTGAGCAAAGACGAGATCAAGCGTAAGGTCGAAGAAGGGCTTGAGCTGGTCAGTTTGAGTGGTTACGAAAAGCGTTACCCGTCGCAGCTATCCGGCGGGCAGCAGCAGCGTATTGCTCTGGCGCGGGCGCTCGTGCTGGAACCGAAAATCCTGCTGCTGGACGAGCCATTTAGCAGCCTGGACGCGCTATTGCGTGTGCGCTTGCGCGAAGAACTCAAGCGGATTCAGCGGCGGCTGCAAATTACCACGATTTTCGTCACGCACGACCAGGAAGAAGCCCTTAGTTTGGCAGATCGTATTGCAGTGATGAACGCGGGGCAGATTGAGCAGCTTGCTGACAGCAGCACGATTTACGCGTTCCCGCAAACGCTGTTTGTGGCGGACTTCATCGGGGAGATGAATCTATTTGACGCGCATGTGACGGGGACTGGCATACAGGTGGGGCAAACGCTGCTGCCCGCGCCCGATGGCTTGCCCGCAGATGGCGCGGTTAAAGTTGCGGTGCGCCCGGAGGATTTGCGTCCGCTTGGCGAAGGCGAGCAGGCAGCCATGACCTGGACGCCGACGATTGAAACGGTCATGGACCTGGGGCACTATCAAAAAGTGTTAGCCCATGCCGAGGCGGTAGGCGATTTGAAGGTGTATTTGCCGAAGGCGCTGCGCGTAGATGAGGGTAGCACACTGTCTGTCACGCCGACGCGCTATCTGGTGTATGCGGACGGCGCACCGCCTGCCGAGGTCAAGTTGACGGAGCAACAGGGCATCACACAGGGGTAAGCACGCATGACAATGACATTCACTGGCACACTAACACACGCAGACAGTAAAAAGCACATTGAGCATCGCTTCACTGTGCCGAATGCTGCGACACAACTATCCATCAAGCTAGACCACGCGCCTGATTGGGCCACGGGTGCGGATTATGCTAATCAGGTTAGCCTGAGCCTATTTGACCCGGATGGGGCGCGAGGCACCCGCCACAATAACCGCGACCAGTCCATTCGGTTGACGCGTTGGCACGCGACACCAGGTTACTTGCCAGGGGAATTGCAGGCGGGTGAGTGGGTGGTGGTCATCGACACGCACCGCATTATGCCGCCAGACCCGCTCGAATACACGATTACGGTAGACATCAGCACTGATTCTGCTGATGTGGGTGAGCAGCACACTTACATGCCGGGGACGACTGCGTCGCGCGGGCCGGGGTGGTATCGTGGAGATTTGCACGGGCACACACTGCACTCTGATGGACGTTGGGATGTGCCGGAGTATGTTGCGTTTGCCAAAGAGCGTGGCCTGGATTTCGTCACCCTAACAGATCACAACACAGTGAGTGGGTTAGCGCAGTTGGACAGCCTGCGTGATGATGACTTACTCACGATGGGCGGGGAAGAACTCACCACGTATTACGGGCACGCACTCGCGTTGGGCACTCGTCAGTGGCAGGAGTGGCGAACCGCCAACGGGCGGACGATGCTTGACCTTGCTCGTGCAATCATGGAAAAAGGACTGTTGTTTGTGATCGCTCATCCCCGCAGCGTCGGTGACCCCGCGTGTACAGGCTGCCGCTGGGAGTTTGACGATATGATGCCGGGTAACGCACCTGCTGTCGAAATTTGGAATGGGGTGTGGGACGATTACAACGAGGACGGGCTGCAACTGTACTATCAATGGCTGAACGCAGGGCATCGGCTGGTGGCAACGTCCGGCACGGATATTCACGGTAGGCCGTCTGGCGAGGTGAGTGGGGCCGCAGTGGATGTCGTCTATGCGGAAGACCTCACTGAAGCAGCCATCATTGACGGCATTCAGCGCGGTCACCTGTACTTGAGCAGTGGCCCTACGCTTAACTTGACTGCCGCCCAGGGTGACATCATCGCCATGATGGGCGATACCCTCCCCAACAAACAAGATACTGAGATCACCTTGACCTGGGCGAGTACTCATACCGATGACACAGCGCGCTTCATTGTAGATGGTCGGGTTCAAGACACCATCGCTACTGACGATGCCGGTAACAATGTATGGCTGGTTCCGGCAGGGGATGCGTCCTGGGTGCTGGCTGAAGTACGGGGTGCCGATGGACGGATGCGTGCAGTCACAAACCCGATCTTTTTTGCCTAGACGTGTGTAGATATGCAACTGCTGCGCGCAAACAATCAGCCGGGTTATGCCGCCGATGAAATTGCCTGCCTGCGTCGGTAACAAACGTCGGCACATTGGCCAACCGCACGCGGTT
>CAWUJQ010000078.1:0-15555 GCA_963922445.1 uncultured bacterium | reverse complement strand
TGCGCGTTGGCGGCCAAGGCGAGGCTTTGCGCCTGATTGCGCTCCTGTGCCACAACGGTACCGCGTGCCTCAGATGTCGCCAGGGCATTGACCGCCGCCACCGACTGCCTTAGCGCAACAACAGCCAACACAGCCGTGATAATCAACGCAGCGCTGACGCCCACCAACAGATAGCGCTGGCGTCGGTTTTGCACCATCCGGCTAGCGCTGATGTACTCGGATTGGAGTTGTGTGGGGCGCGGCTTCTTTTGCACTGCCTGATCAAGCCAACTTTGGGCCGTGTCTACCTGTAGGCCGCGCAGCAGGTAGCTGGTGTTGCGGTCTTCCCTATCCCATTGCAGCGCACGCTGCATAAGCTGCGTGTGATAGTCCTTGTGTTTCACATCATCGAAGATGCTCTCCACAACGGCCTTCACGCCGTCAGCAAATTCCATCCGCTCAAAGTTAATCCAGTTGAGCCTGCGCAAAAACTGCCACTGCTCACCAGAAAGCGCCTTGTCGCCACGCTTCCAACGCCGCGCTTCCAGCTTTGCCACGCGCTCTTCTTCTACCACGCGCTGGCAAACAATCGGGATGATGCGCTTGTTATACTGACGGGCCAGTTCTAACTCGGCATTACACACGTCAGACGCCAAATAGTCTGAACTGATGATGACGGCAAAGTTGTTCGTCTCTTCAATGCCCTTCACCACCCGCGCCCACCAGTCTTCACTCCACTCAATGTCTTCCGAATCAATCCAGATGTCCAGCTCACGCTCCGTGAGGCCCGTTTCGTGGCCCTTGCGCAAGGCCGTCCACAGGTCGTTCATGAACTCGCCATTTTGCCTGGAGTAAGAAATGAAAATATCACTCATGGGTACGCCTCCGTCATCCCGTGTCGCCGTCTTACAGGGAGTATAGCAGCGGGCCACACCGCCCGCCCTTGCTCATGGCGTTGCAGCCGCACCGTCTGGTGCATTTATTGTGCTTTTTTACGTCAAGGGAACGTGAATTGGGTGAGTGGATGGAACAGCTTTTCGCCGCATGCCGTAAGAATAAGCATACAACGTCGCTATTTCGCACATCCCCCTGACATTGCGGGGTATACGCGCCCTACAAAGCCTTATAGTGAGAGCAAGTGACAGGCTTAACGCGCCGCACCGCCAGTGCTTAACGCGAATAGCTCAACTACCCCCGGCTCAGGCTCCCCGTTTTGCCGCTACGCAAAGGGGGGCCGAGCTATTTACTAACCCCCTACCAACGACCAGGAGCCGAACGTCATGTAGAATAGCAGTCAACATTTCATCACATTAACGTTGCCTCCCTCACATGACCCAGCGTCCCCTTCACTACCATCACCAACTCAAACTGGCATCCAGCCCTGCCGACCTGTGGGAATACATTGCAGATACCGACCGCCTCAACCACGACGTGGGCCTGTCCACCATCACCCTTGTTGATACCGGCGAACTCGTGAACGGGCGCAAAACCGCCCGCCAAACGATACGCGGCTTTCTCGTGCAGCAGTGGACGGAAGAGCCGTTCCAGTGGGTGAAGCCACGCCACTACAACACGTTACGCAACTACAGTCAGGGGCTATTTCACACCATCCGCCAACAGCTAGACATGGCCCAAACCGACGACGGCCAAACCCAACTCAACTATCAAATGTGGGTACAGCCGCGCTACGGCCTCCTGCGGGGCATAATCGACAGCAGCTTTAAGGCGATGCCGTTTGAGCGCGTCTTTCGCGGCTACGACGAGCAAATTCAGGCGCGTGCGGCGGCAAGCAGCGCCGCCGTGACGCTTGCCAAGAAGCCCATGCTCCAACTGCAACCGACCACACTCGTTGAAGGCGGTGAAGCCCGCTTGCAGCAGCTAGAAGCCGCCCTATTCAACGCAGGGGCTGCGCCAGGGGTGACACGGCGCTTGACCCGCTATCTGGCTCAGGCTGATGACCTTTCAGCAGCGACTATTCGCCCCTATGAACTGGCCAATCGGTGGCACGAACCGCGTCGTGACGTGCTGGACGCCTGCCTGCTGGCAACCCGCATCGGCTTGCTCGACATGCGCTGGGACTTGCTGTGCCCGTTGTGCCGGGGTGTGAAAGCATCCGTCAACCATCTGGCAGATGTCACCCAGGAAACCCACTGCGAAGTGTGCCACATCGACTATACCGCCAACTTCGAGCAATCCGTTGAACTCACCTTTCACCCCAACCCACAAGTCCGCACCATCACCGCGCTGGAATACTGCGTAGGCGGGCCGGAATCAACTCCTCACATTGAGGTACAACAGCTCCTGGCCCCCGGCGAATCACGCAAAATCACTGCGGAGCTGCCCCCTGGCCGCTATCGTGTGCGCACGCTGGGATTAAAAGGCAGCCAATACTTCCGCGTTGCCGTTGGCACAGACGACCGCATCACCTTGCGGGCCAGTGCCCTATCTGGCTGGCTCAACGACGAACCTTACATCCGGCCCGACGCAACTATCACACTCGTCAACAGCACCGATGACGAACAACTTTTCGTGATTGAGCATCTTGCCTGGAGCGATCAGTCGGTAACCGCCGCCGATGTAACCACGCGTCAGGTCTTTCGCGATTTGTTTTCATCCGAGGCGTTGCGCCCCAACGAACAGATTGCTATCGGCAGCCTGACGTTCGTTTTTACCGATTTGCGGGCCTCCACGCAGTTGTACCGCGACCTGGGCGACGCCCCCGCTTTCGGCCTCGTGATGGATCACTTCGATGTGTTGCGCGAAGCCATCCACGATGCCGACGGCGCTATTGTCAAGACCATCGGTGATGCGGTGATGGCCGTTTTTCAACAGCCAGAGAATGCTGTGCGGGCCATGTTGCGTGCGCAGGCAAGGCTACACACACACACAGACAATCCAATCAAGCTGAAAGTAGGCATCCATACGGGCAGGGCCATCGCTGTAACGCTCAATGAGCGCCTAGACTACTTCGGCACTACTGTCAACACGGCTGCCCGGTTAGAAGGCCAGTCCACCGGCACCGATATTATTCTGTCGGAGGCGGTTTACCTGGACCCGAATGTGCAAAAGCTGCTCAACGGCATTGATGAGGCGAAACTTACATCGTATCAAACGCAATTAAAGGGCTTCACTGGCGAGCCTTTCATCCTATGGCGGCTTTCCCCGACGGGGACGCTTGCAACCAACGAAATCCCCACTGTGTAATCCATATTGGACTGACCCGCCTGGCCGTTCCTGTGCGGAACGGCTTTTCCACATTAGCAGAGTATTCATAACGTAAGCTGAAATTTGACAAGAAAACGTTTTCTCGTTAAGCTCTCCAGCAATAAGTGGTATTAAATATTCTTTTTGGAAATGAGACGTTGTTTTTGGCTAGAGTGACCATTCAAGATGTTGCCAAGCGCGCCACCGTGTCTATCTCCACAGTCTCCCGCGTGCTGAACAACAACGACACCGTTGCAGAAGACCTTCGCGAGCGCGTTTTGCAGGCTATCAGCGAGTTGGGCTACGAGCCTGACCGAGCCGCCCAACGCCTCCGCTCCCGCAAAAGCGATGTGCTGGGCCTCATCGTGGCTGACATTCAAAATCCGCACTTCGTTTCCGTTATCCAGGGCGTACAAGACGCCGCCTACCGCAACGGCATGAACATCATTTTGTGCGACACGGACGAGTCCCCTGGGCGCTTTTCAGAAAACGTTCACGTCCTCCAAGCGGAATCTGTGGCGGGGCTTATCGTGGTACCCACCCCATCGGGCAATGCCGACGCGTTACGCAGCATCCAAAAAGACAACGTTCCTGTTGTGGTACTTGACCGCGCTGTTGATGGCGTGGCGATAGACACCGTCATGGCGGATAACACGGCGGGCGCTCAAGCGGCTGTCAAGCACCTCATTGATCTGGGTCGCAGGCGCATAGCGGGCATCTTCCCAGATGTGCAAACGGGCGATGAACGCCGTGACGGTTACGTGCAAGCACACCTAGACGCAGGGTTAGGCCAACCAGCTAAGGAGCTTATCCTGACGGGCAGCTACCGCTCTAAGGGCAGCTACGAAGTCGCACTCAACCTGTTCCGCAACCAAGATGTTGACGCAGTCTTCACAGCGACGAACTTTGTCACACTCGGCGTGATCCGTGCCATCCGTGAACTCGGCATCGCCGTTCCACAGGATATTGCCCTGGTAGGCTTTGATGACATGCCCTGGGCGGATGAACTTTTCATCCCCTACACCGCCATTGCACAACCGACCTATCAAATTGGACAAACCGCCGTCGAGCTGCTCATTGATCGCATCAACAACCGCGACCGAGCGCCTCGTCGGGTCAAAATGCCCGTCGAACTTATTATTCGTGCGTCCTGCGGGGCACAAGGGCCACCCAACTCGTGAATCAACAGCGTGGCAACCGCCGCCGCTGATGGTTACGTGCCAAAAAGCGACCATAAAGCGCTGAGGCACAATTTTTGAAGCTTAACGCATTTAGGAGATTTTATGTTCAAGAAGGCACTACTTTTGCTCGCGATTTCTTTGCTTGTCCTCAGCGTGACCGCTGTGGGCGCACAAGATGAAGAAGTCATCGTTGGCCTCATTACCAAGACCGAAACCAACCCGTTCTTCGTCAAGATGCGTGAAGGCGCTCAGGAAAAGGCCGACGAACTCGGTTTAACGCTGCTGACCGCTGCGGGCACCTTCGACGGTGACAACGAAAGCCAGGTCACAGCTATTGAGAACATGACCGCTGCTGGCGCGGTTGGCATTCTCATTACCCCGTCCGACACCGCCGCTATCGTCCCAGCCATCGAAGCGGCCCGTGAGCAGGGTGTGGTCGTTATCGCGCTGGACACGCCCACCGACCCACAAGAGGCCACCGACGCACTCTTTGCAACTGATAACTACCAGGCGGGTATCCTCATCGGTGAGTACGCCCGCGCCTCCTTTGGCGACACGCCCGCCGTCATCGCCACGCTAGACCTGGCCCCCGGCATCACGGTGGGTGAACTACGTCGTAGCGGCTTCCTGGATGGCTTCGGCGTGACCGACGCGGACGAAGTTGTTTGCGCTCAGGACACTCGCGGCGACCAGGCGATGGGCCAAACCGCAATGGAAAACTGCCTCACAGCGAACCCGGACATCAACCTCGTTTACACCATCAACGAACCGGCTGCTTTCGGTGCATTCACCGCCCTGGAAAACGTGGGCATGACTGACGACGTGATGATCGTGTCGGTTGACGGCGGTTGCGCTGGCGTTGAGGGTGTTCTCAACGGTCAGATTGCCGCCACCAGCCAGCAGTATCCACTGGCGATGGCCTCCCTGGGTGTTGAAGCACTGGCCGCTGTTGCCGCAGGTGAAGCGCCGCCGTCGGGCTATGTAGACACGGGCGTGACGCTCATCGCTGGCGAAATGGTTGAAGGCGTTGAGGCCGAAGACCCGATCTTTGGTATTGAAAACTGCTGGGGCGACCCAAGCGAAGACGCACTGGCCGCTGTTGAAGCCGCTATGGACGACGGCGACATGATGGAAGAAATGGAAGGTATGGAAGAGGGCGAAGAAACTTCCATGGACCTGAATGGTGAAGGCGTGACGGTTGGCCTCATCACCAAGACGGAAACCAACCCCTTCTTCGTCAAGATGCGTGAAGGCGCACAGGAAAAGGCTGACGAACTCGGTGCAGAGTTGATGACGGCTGCGGGCACCTTCGACGGTGACAATGAAAGCCAGGTCATTGCCATCGAGAACATGACCGCCGCTGGCGCACAGGGTATCCTCATCACTCCGTCCGATACCGCCGCTATCGTTCCGGCCATCGAAGCGGCTCGTGAGCAAGGCGTGACGGTAATCGCGCTGGACACGCCCACCGATCCTGAAGATGCAACGGACGCCCTGTTTGCTACCGACAACTATCAGGCCGGTATCCTCATCGGTGAGTACGCTCGCGCCTCCTTTGGTGACGAACCCGCTGTTATCGCCACGCTAGACCTGGCCCCCGGCATCACCGTCGGTGAACTGCGTCGCAGCGGCTTCCTGGATGGCTTTGGTGTAACGGACGCGGACGAAGTGGTTTGCGCTCAAGATACACGCGGCGACCAGGCCATGGGCCAAACCGCGATGGAAAACTGCCTCACGGCAAACCCGGACATCAACCTCGTTTACACCATCAACGAACCGGCTGCTTTCGGTGCATTCACCGCCCTGGAAAACGTGGGCATGACTGACGACGTGATGATCGTGTCGGTTGACGGCGGTTGCGCTGGCGTTGAGGGTGTTCTCAACGGTCAGATTGCCGCCACCAGCCAGCAGTATCCACTGGCGATGGCCTCCCTGGGTGTTGAAGCACTGGCCGCTGTTGCCGCAGGTGAAGCGCCGCCGTCGGGCTATGTAGACACGGGCGTGACGCTCATCGCTGGCGAAATGGTTGAAGGCGTTGAGGCCGAAGACCCGATCTTTGGTATTGAAAACTGCTGGGGCGACCCAAGCGAAGACGCACTGGCCGCTGTTGAAGCCGCTATGGACGACGGCGACATGATGGAAGAAATGGAAGGTATGGAAGAGGGCGAAGAAACTTCCATGGACCTGAATGGTGAAGGCGTGACGGTTGGCCTCATCACCAAGACGGAAACCAACCCCTTCTTCGTCAAGATGCGTGAAGGCGCACAGGAAAAGGCTGACGAACTCGGTGCAGAGTTGATGACGGCTGCGGGCACCTTCGACGGTGACAATGAAAGCCAGGTCATTGCCATCGAGAACATGACCGCCGCTGGCGCACAGGGTATCCTCATCACTCCGTCCGATACCGCCGCTATCGTTCCGGCCATCGAAGCGGCTCGTGAGCAAGGCGTGACGGTAATCGCGCTGGACACGCCCACCGATCCTGAAGATGCAACGGACGCCCTGTTTGCTACCGACAACTATCAGGCCGGTATCCTCATCGGTGAGTACGCTCGCGCCTCCTTTGGTGACGAACCCGCTGTTATCGCCACGCTAGACCTGGCCCCCGGCATCACCGTCGGTGAACTGCGTCGCAGCGGCTTCCTGGATGGCTTTGGTGTAACGGACGCGGACGAAGTGGTTTGCGCTCAAGATACACGCGGCGACCAGGCCATGGGCCAAACCGCGATGGAAAACTGCCTCACGGCAAACCCGGACATCAACCTCGTTTACACCATCAACGAACCGGCTGCGTTTGGTGCCTACACCGCCCTGGAAAACGCGGGCGTGGCTGACGACGTGATGATCGTTTCGGTTGATGGCGGCTGCGCAGGTGTTGAAGGGATCGTTAGCGGTCAAATTGCTGCCACCAGCCAGCAGTACCCGCTGGTTATGGCCTCCTTGGGCGTAGAGACCATCGTGTCGATTGCCAATGGTGCAGAGCCGCCGGTTGGCTACACAGACACGGGCGTGACCCTCATCACAGACATGCCAGTTGATGGTGTTGCAAGCGAAGACACCGAATTCGGCTTGGCCAACTGCTGGGGTTAAACACCCTCTTGCCTCAACTGGTATCGGGCAGCGCAGCTATGCGCTGTTCGGTACCCCAACCACAACACTTACATTAGCCGCCAACACATCTTTCTCAGGTAAACCATGACCGCCCAAATCCGCAGAATTCTAACCACGCCCACTGTTGGGCCGCTGCTCGCCCTGCTCGTTGCTTGCGTCTTCTTCTATACGCAAAACCAGCGCTTCGCGACCGGGAACAACCTCTCGCTCATTATCCAGCAGGTCACCGTCGTTGGCACGCTGGCCATCGGCCAAACCATTATCATTCTCACCGCTGGCATTGACCTGTCCAACGGCCTCATCATGGCCTTTAGCCAGATGCTCATGGCAAAAATGGCAGTAGATGGCACGTTTGACCCCGTTGTCGCCCAGCTTGGCCTGTCAGAATCCGCCGCACTGATTGTTGTCCCGTTCATCACTATCACGATTGGTATGGTGGTTGCGATAGGGGCTGGCTTATTGAACGGCTTACTCGTCACGCGGCTGAACCTACCACCGTTCATTGTTACCCTGGGCACGCTCAATATCTTCTTTGCGCTGACGCGCATCTACACGATCTCTTCCGCTACGCAGCTACCCGACGTGCTGACGTTCTTCGGAAACACCTTTACCATTCAGGAAACGCGCATTACCTATGGCACCCTGATGCTGTTAGCCCTGGTTGCAATTACGTGGTACCTGCTCACCCAAACCCAAATCGGGCGGCATATCTATGCGGTGGGCGATAATCCAGAGGCCGCCCGCCTGACAGGTATTCCAGTCAAGCGCGTGCTGCTCATTGCCTACTCCTACGCGGGCTTCATGTACGGTATGGCTGCCCTGCTGTTGATTGCGCGGACGCGTGTAGGTGACCCGCAAGCGGGGCAAAACTCCAACCTGGAAAGCATTACGGCTGTGGTACTCGGCGGCACCAGCCTGTTTGGTGGCCGGGGCAACATCATTGGCACGTTGGTTGGCGCGTTAATCATTGGGGTTTTACGCAACGGCCTCCAATTGATGGGCGTCCCGTCTATTTATCAGGTGCTGTTTACAGGTATCCTCGTGATTACCGCTGTTGCTGTTGACCAATTTTCGCAAAGGGCAGGCTAATCATGAACGACGTTCAACCCGTACTCAAAGCAGAAAAACTCGTCAAGCATTATGGGTCAGTGGTTGCGCTAGGCGGCGCAGACTTCGAACTCTATCCGGGTGAAATTCAAGCGGTGATTGGCGACAACGGCGCGGGCAAATCCACGCTGATTAAAGCGCTTTCGGGTGCCATTGTGCCTGACAGTGGCCAAATTTACCTCAACGGCGAACCGGTTCGCTTCCGCAGCCCGATTGACGCCCGCAATCGCGGCATTGAAACCGTCTATCAGAGCCTTGCCGTCGCCCCTGCCATGAACATTGTGGAAAACCTGTTTTTGGGCCGCGAGGTACGCCGTAATGACATCCTTGGGCGCGTTTTTGGCATGTTGGACAAGAAAAAGATGCTTGACGACGCAACCGGCTACATGCAAGACCTCAAGTTCCGCATCCAGTCTATGAAGCAGCCCGTTGAAACGCTGTCCGGTGGCCAGCGGCAGGGTGTGGCCGTGGCACGCAGCGCGGCCTTTGCCAGCAACGTTGTGATTATGGACGAGCCAACCGCAGCCCTTGGCGTTAAGGAATCTGGCATGGTGCTGGACTTGATTCGCAAGGTACGCGATAGCGGCCTACCCGTCATTCTCATCAGCCACAACATGCCCCACGTGTGGGAGCTGGCCGACCGCATTCACATTCAACGATTGGGCAAGCGCGCCGCTGTCATCAAACCCGACGAATACTCTATGTCCGACGGGGTGGCCATTATGACCGGCGCAATGACCATCGAAGGTCAGGAAGCGGAGACAGACGACATCTAACCCGCCGACGGCCCACATTGCAACCCTTTTGTCAAAACGCTGTGCAAATTCTGCCATTGCTGACGTGCCTTAATGCAAGACAATTTATAATTAAGCCTGTTTTGCATAATGTGATTGAAGGTTCTCGTTATGGCGATGACGCGCTTTTTCGTTTGGGTTGGCCTGTTGACCGCACTCGGCATCGGTTCTATCGCGTTCGCTGGCGAGGACTTTGGCAGTGGCAACGTTGATTGCAATGACACCGAAGCGGACTTCCGCAATGCGGGTGCCGCGGGCATCACCGTTGGCAACCGCAACATCTATGCGGGTTACGATCAGATCACGGGCATTAACCAAAACCCGGTCATTGCCGCTTATGATGCCGTCACGGGTGAGCGTGTGTTCTGCCGGGCAGATTACGAACAAACTGGCGTGGACGGGCGTGCAGCCGCCCTCCACTACAACGGGGAACAGGTTTACGTCTACATCCGCGTGGACGGCGGCTTCACCGGGCAGATTATGAATGCAGAGCCCAGTGACAATGTGCGCAGTTGGACGCGCAGCGTGGGGCCAGCCAACAGCGGCAACTTCGCATATGTGGCGGGTATCAACACGGAAAACGGCAACCTTGAGGGTGCGGCCTTTATCACCGCTGTTTTGACCAACGGCAACGCCAACTCGGTTGGCATTACGGGCTTTGAATGCACCGAAACAGGCCGGGTGCGCATCTTGGCCGATTCGTTCTTCAACCCGCGCAAAATCAACGGCCAAAAGATGACCCAAACAGTTTCGGGCAGCTCTCCCTTTGACTACACCATTGAGTTTACGCCTGACCTGCTGAACGTGACCTACACGGCAGCTATTGGCTGGGAGGCGGACGGCACTTCGTCATCGGTGATACCCTGCCCCGATTCATCCCTGAGTGCCATCGGCGGCAACCTGGACGTTGTGCCCGACGGCGTGATTACCCTGCAAGACGCCTTATTTGTCGTTAACCGGGTGGGGCAGCCTGCCAACAACAACCCCACTGACGTAAACGGGGATAACACCATCAACGCTGCCGACGCGCAAGCTGTGTTACGGCAAATCGGCGTGGTAATTCCATAGTCCCCTAACGGGTCTACGAACAAGTTGTCAGGCAGATTTGTTGAGATGTTGGCGGCGTTGAGCTAACTCATCCCATTGGTGAGATAAATAAGCAGCGCGGGCTTTGGCAACAGACCGGGCACTATCTAAATTCCATCGAGCGCCAGAAACTTTCATGCGATGTGTTGCAATCTGCTTGACGGCACTTTCAATGGTTCCTGAACCGATCTGGTAACCGTGTTGTCGATAGGTTGCATAATCCATCCGGTATTGGTTGTTGGTGTAATAGGTCACAGCCTGTTGGGCGGCATCATCTCTGGCAGGTAAATCAGGACAAACGTGCTGCTGACAGGCGTCAATCACGGTTTGGAGTTCCCCATGCCAGAGCGCATCACGTACCTGTTTGAGCCACTGCTGCTGCCGGGTTTTGTCCCCAAAAGCTTGTTTGGCAACGGGCATGAGATACTCACAAGCATGAAACCAATCGATAATCTGAATGGCATCAGGAAAGTGCAAATCGACCTGCTCCCAAATCCACTGAGCGCCATCCCCGATAATGATAAGTTCAGCAGCATCTTCAGCACCGCGTGCCACCCCACTGCCCCAAAACAACTCGCCAAACTCCTCCGCAGGACAAATGTCGGTGTAATAGCCGATATCATGCGCTTGGATTGTCCACTCCTCATCGGGTTTCCCGGGGGGCACACCACGCGCTTGATACCATGCCCCGATTTTGACCTCACGCCAGGGTTGCTCCTCGCCTTTCGGCCCACGGGTTCGGACCCGTCCCCCATCGATACTCCCGTACAACCGTAAAGGGATCACGGATGGCTTCTCACCTGATGTAGCAGCTTCGGATTGGTCCTGTTCAACCTTGCCTGCTTCTTCACCGTACGCTTGTGCCGCTTTATCGATGCTCTGGTCACTCAAACTGACCCGTGTTAACTCCTCAAACAATTGACTGGCTTGAGCAAACGGCAGATTCACACCCATCTGTGCAGCTAATCGCTCCAGTTCCGCACTCATCTCGTTCGGGCGCAGACCCAGTGCCTCATCCATCGGATAGTGACGATGACCACACTCGCACACATACACTGCCCGACGGTACTTGACCGTACCTAGCATCGTTCGCATCTGCGCCTGGCGTTGGCGTTCGTATCGCGCCGTTCCGTCGCATATCGGACAATCCCAGGCGCACGCTGTATATTGCTCGGACAGGATTTCTAACCACACCATCAGCAACACGTTTCCGACTTGCTGCAAGCACTCACGAATCGTCTGTTCAATGTCCGGCAGGCTTTGCTTAGATTGCATCTGATTCGTGATCTGTTCTCGTAGACTATCTTCATATCCGGTAAGATGAAACATGATGAAGGCTTTCTGGTTGTTGGATGTCTACTTTCAGTCTAAAAGCCTTCATCGCTCTTTTTCTGACGAGGTTTTCGTAGTCCCTCCCCTAACGAAGTCACTGTTACAACTCGTAATTTGCGTTATACTGGCTACCAGCCTTGTGGCCTAGCACAAACGTCCGCAACCCCCACCTCACCGCCGCCGTGTGTGGGCAATTGGCTCAATCCACATGGCCCAATTCTCATGCAATAGCGGAGCGTCTGTCGTGGAACGTGCATCACGGATCGGTGCTATTTTCCTTGTATCACTGCTGACGATTTTCACCGTCATCGCGCTTTACCTCGGTTATCATCACATAACCCGCTACCAGCTTTTAGAACGTGAAGCGATCAACACCGCCCAAAGCCAGGCAGACGACGCTGCCGCGCAAATTAGTGCAGCCTTTGCGGACTTGAAAGTGATCGCAGACGGGCTGGCCGACGACCTGACCAACGGCGACTTAGCCTATGCGGACATCGAAGCGCGTATGTTCAGCATTGTGGACGAGCGCCCCGACCTTGATGGCCTAGCCATTACATTTGAGCCGTTTGCCTATGACCCCGACCTGCGCCTGTTCCAAACCTATGTCTTTCAACAGCCCGACGGCTCGTTTGACTCGCTCGTCGGGGCCACCTATGACTACTCCCTCTCACCGGAAGAATCCGACAACGCCACCACATGGTATTACAGCGTCATTCAAGACGGCGCACAATGGCAGGAGCCGTTCTTCGCGGCGGGCGCACAAAAAATCCTGGTTGAATACGGTGTGCCGTTCTACCCCGTGGGTGAAAACGCCACCAGCGCCGCGCCCGCTGGCATCGTCACGATTGACTACACGCTAGAAGACGTGCGCGACCTTATGCAGGCGCTCGAACTGGGTGCCACCGGGCATGGCTTTGTTTTCTCGGCTCAAGGCACGTTCCTCACCCACCCTGTGATGGAGTTCGTCGTCAATCGCAGCGTGTTCGACCTAATCGGCGAAAACGACCCCCTCCGGCAAGCGGCTGAGCAGGCTTTGGCCAACCAGGATACCTTCATTGAGACGATTGACCCCATCACAAACAACCCGATGTGGTATTTCTTCGAGCCAATTGAGGTCACCGGCTGGGCCGTTGGCGTGGTTATTGATCCCACCTTGTTTTTGCCAGATGCCGCCCAAACCCTGCGCGAACGGATGACGATTGGGCTGGTGGCGGCAGCAGCGTTGTTCTTTGGCGCTGCAACCGTGTTCCATGTTGACCGTTACCGCTTTACCGACTTCTGGTGGATGTCGGTTGTATTTTCTGTGTTGTGCTTGGGCCTCATTCTGTTTGCCTGGGTGCAAACCAACCGCCTAGATCGGCGCGATGGCATTGCCATTAACAGCCCGACTGCGCTTGACCGCTTCATCGAAAGCCAGCCCGTCCCCGCCATCCAAACCGGGCCACCAGTAGAAGTGCCTACGGGCATTCTTATCCGGGCCATGCAATTTCCTGACCCCACCACAGTCACCATCAACGGCTACATTTGGCAGCGCTATAACACAGACGATGACACCACCGTGCGCGGGTTTTCGCTGCCTCAACGCATCGGGGAAGAGGCCACCCTTGACGAAGTCCAGCGTGAGGTTACGAATGGCGAGGAGTTCATTGTGTGGTACGTTGGCGTCACGCTGCGCCAGGACTATGACACCACCGGCTTTCCCTTCGACCATCGCAATATTCTCGTCCGTCTGGCACCGGCTGACCTATCTGGCAACGTCGTGCTTACCCCCGACCTCAACGCCTATGAATTGCTTAACCCGCGCCTGCTACCCGGCATTGACCCACAAGCCAGCATCAACAACTGGCATCTGGTCACCAGCGGCTTCAGCTATGCACCCGACCCGCTCACAACCAATATCGTCATCAACGACCGTGTTGCTGGCAGCACATACCCCGAACTGCGCTTTGACATTCAAGCACAACGAGCCTATCTGGGGCCGTTCATCGCCTATCTGCTCCCTGGACTGATTGCAACCATCATGACGTTCACCTATTTAGTCAGTGACCGCAAACCGGGCGAAGCCGATGAAATCGTCAGTGTGCTGAACTACGCGGCGGCGCTGTTCTTCGTGATTGCCGTCATTCACACCGCCCTGCGTGAGCAGATTGCCGCCGTCGGCATCACCTACATGGAAAACCTGTTCATTCTGCTGTACCTGTCCATCATCGCAGTAGCCGCCAATGTCTTTGCCGTGGCGCGTTACCCACACTGGCCCATCGTGCAGTACAAAAACAACATCATCCCCAAGGTGTTGTATTGGCCCGTGTTTGCGGGCGGCATGTTGTTGGCAACGCTGGTCATTTTTGTGTACTAGCTGCCCATGCCACACCGTAGATTTTTCGCAGGTCATCGTGGCAATTTAGGAGCAATCTCGTCTCGCTATTTGCGTGCAATTCCTATGCCCATCAAACCCGAAATTATGAGCCCGGCGGGCTACTGGCCCCAACTAAACGCCGCCATCGAAGCGGGTGCCTGGCTCGTGTAGGCACTCTGCCCACCGCCAACTTATCGAGTTCGTATGCCTCACTCACCTGTGGCCATACACCGGGGGGTAGTCTGCTATTGATGGACGGCAAATCCGTTATTTTTAGGCTAACCAAAACTTTAATTTGCACCGCCGCAAACCGCACCTTGACGGCCAACTTAGATTAGGCTAAAAATAGGCTTCGTATACCTTTCATTGGCCAATGGGGTTCTTGACGCAGAGCATATTTTCACGAAGGAGCAATGAACCGCATGACAAAGCATATTCTGGTCGTGGTGGCAGCCTTTACCCTACTCACCGCAGGCAGCGCCGCCGCGCAAAACGACCCACTCAATATCGTTACCACCACCACCCAAGCCACTGACCTGGTGACCATCCTGGCTGACGGCGCAGATGGCATCGAAATCACCGCTTTGATGGGCGCAGGCGTTGACCCGCACCTCTACCAGCCGACCGAATCGGACATTGCGGCCATGAATGAGGCCGATGGGGTTGTTTACAACGGCCTCAACCTGGAAGGCCAATTTGATACCGTTTTCAACGCGCTTGGCGAACAGGGCGTGGCCACGTTTGCGCTTGGGCAACCCGTCAAGGATGCAGGCTTCATCGTCGGCGGCTTTGATCTGTCAGACGAACTGCAAAATGTAGACGACCCGCACTTCTGGTTCGACCCGCGCAACTGGGAACTCACGACACAGGCGCTGGCCGAAACCCTTGCTGACCTTGACCCGACGAACGCCGACATCTACACCGCCAATGCAGACGCTTACATCACCGATTTACAGACGCTGTTCGCGTGGGTTGACGAGGGATTGCAAGCGGTTCCTGAGCCGCAGCGCTTTTTAGTCACCAGCCACGACGCCTTCGGCTATTACGGTGCGGGCTTTGGCTGGAGTGTGTTCGGCATTCAGGGGCTATCCACTGCGGACGAAGCCGGTGTGGGGGACATTCAGGGCACGGTCGATTTCGTGATCGAGAATGACATCCCTGTGCTGTTTGTAGAAAGCAGCATCCCCCCAGACACGATTCAGGCCGTGGTCGAAGCGGTTGAGGACGCAGGCGGTGAAGTGCGCGTCGGCGTTCGCGAACTCTACTCCGACGCCATGGGCGAACCGGGCACATTCGGCGGCACCTATATCGGCATGATTGGTGAGAACACACTGACGGTGCTGCAATCTTACCAGTGCGCAGGCGTCGATGTAGACATCCCGGAATGGCCGGAATCACTCGACCT
>CAWUJQ010000077.1:0-15616 GCA_963922445.1 uncultured bacterium | reverse complement strand
AGATGAGGTAGAGACCTCGCTGCGGATGCTTCAGCGTGACTACATAGACCTGCACTACCTGCACGTGCCGCCAGACGACCCCGACGAGATGAACCGCATCCTGGATGTGTTCAGCGAACTGAAGGCCGCTGGCAAGATTAAGCATATCGGTGCTTCGATCAAAGGCCCGGACGTGACACAGCACACTGTAGACCTGTGCCGCCAATACATTCGCAGTGGCCGCGTGGATGCGCTTCAGGTGATTTACAGCATTTTTCGGCAGCAGAATGAGAAGATGTTCGCGGAGGCACACGACAACGGTGTGGGCATTGTTGTGCGAACCTCGCTGGAAAGCGGCTTTTTAACAGGCAAGTACAAGCCCGGTCATGAATTCAGCGGGAGCGACCACCGCAAGCGCTGGAGCAAGCAGCGGTTAGAAACCATTCTGGCGCATGTGGCCAATGTAGAGCAGCTTGCGCTTAAGCCGCCTTACGAAACGCTCAGCCAGGTTGCGCTGCGCTTTGCGCTAGACACACCCGGCGTTGATACCATCATCCCCGGTGCTAAGAATGCAAAGCAACTGCGCAGCAATTTATCCATCCTGGATTTGCCGCCGTTAGACGAATCGGTTTACACTCAGTTGAAGCAGCGTTATGGTACACCGAACCCCATATATAATACAGGCGACTAAATATTAGTTCTTAACATGGCACCTCTCGCCACCAGTAAGGATGTCCGCATGACAAAACCGAACATAATTGTCTTCTTTACCGATCAACAGCGCTGGGACACCACGGGCGTTCACGGTAATCCGCTCAACCTCACCCCTAATTTTGACCGTATGGCAAAGCGTGGCACACACTTTGCGACAGCCATCACCCCGCAGCCAGTATGCGGGCCGTGCCGCTCTGTGATGCAAACGGGCATGTACGCAACGGAAAACGGCTGCTACCGCAACCTCATTCCGCTGGATCAATCACACCGGACGCTGGCCCACCACTTCAATGACGCTGGCTATGAGACGGGCTACATTGGCAAATGGCATCTCGCCAGTGGGGACAGTCACGGCCCGGTTGCCGAGGAAGAACGCGGCGGGTACAAGTATTGGTTGGCAGCTAACTTGCTGGAGTTCGTTTCTGATGCGTATGACACGCGCTTTTACGACGATGACGGCAATGAGCAGCGCTTACCGGGCTATCGTGTAGATGCGCAGACTGACGCCGCGATCCGTTATATTGACGGCGTTAAGGATGCTCCGTTTTTTTTGTTTTTGTCTTACCTGGAACCGCACCATCAAAACCACACCGACGCCTACCCTGCCCCCGACGGCTATGAGGAAAACTACCGGGCCAAATGGACGCCGCCCGATCTGACGGCGCTTGGCGGTTCGGCCCAATTGCACCTGCCCGGCTACTACGGCATGGTCAAGCGGCTTGATGAGGCGCTAGGCCGCCTGCTGGACGCGCTCAAGAGTATGGGCATCCTGGACAATACCGTCGTGTTATTCACGTCTGATCACGGCAACCACTTCAAAACCCGCAACGACGAGTACAAACGCTCCTGCCATGAAAGCTCCGTGCGGGTACCGATGGCGGCAATCGGCCCCGGCTTCAACGGAGGTGGGCAGATCAACAAACCCGTCAGCTTGGTAGATTTGCCGCCTACCCTGTTGAACGCTGCCGGGATTGACGTGCCTCAACACATGCAGGGGGAATCTCTTCTGCCGTTGGCCACAGGTGGAGAGGCAAACTGGCGCGAGGATGCGTTTATTCAAATTAGCGAGACGCAGATTGGGCGGGCACTGCGTACCTCTCGCTGGAAGTACTGCGTTAGCGCCCCAGAGGGTTTGGATCCGTGGGACAATGCGTCGTCGGATGTGTACAACGAGCAGTTCCTGTACGATTTACAGACTGACCCCTACGAACTGCACAACCTGATTGGGTACGAGTCTCACAGGGCCATTGCAGCCGAACTCCGTGCGCTGCTCCTCACACGCATTGAAGCGGTGGAGGGCAAGCGACCGACGATCAATGCACCGGAGCAGTACACACAATTCAACCAGCTTTCCGGCTCGGACGAATTCCCGTATCTGCCGCCGTGGTTAGAAGAACTACGCTAGGCAGCACAGCCAGCACATCAGCCAACCCAAATCGGTGAACTCCAGGCCCACTGATTGTTTTGCTGTCGCACACGGATGTAGTACCAGTCGCGTTGGCTGCTTTGCACATGATGCGAGAAGTCAAACTGAATGGCGTACTCGCTGCGGGGCACTGCGCGATGAAAGCAGTACGCAGGGGTTAAAAATCCCCCCAGGTACGCTGCTGATGGCCCTTCCAGCAAATCCGCTAAGCGCACGGTTACTAGCTGCCCGTTGATCGTCCCGGCAAGCTGTGTGTGCTGGCTCCCCGCCACTTCCAGGCACATCCCCTGGGTGCTGGCCGTGGTGGTGGTGGGGTTGCCCCAGGTGCGCGTGCGAAACTCAACGCCACCGTCATCGGTCATATGCCAACTGCTGAAGGCGTAGCTCGCCTCTTCTGCGCTTTGTGGTGCCACCACCTCGTGGCCGCGAAAGCGCGGTTCGATAGTCCGTAGCTCACCGTCATTGACGTGTAACGCTGCCAGCCAATCAATATCCTCGCCGCGCTCACCCCACCCTAACTCCAAATAGACCTTTAGGGGATGTGCGAAAGGGTCGGCCAGGGTTTCATGGGGCGGGTTCCAGCGATGCACGACGCGGTTGTTATGTAACACCTCAACATAGTCAATAGCGTCGCCGCCCGTTACGGCAACGCTGATCTCGCGCTGACGGGTGTTCGGTAGTATCGTCCCCATTGGCTGCCCGTTGAGCGAAAATGCCAACTGAATCCGATCTCCGGTTAGCGCGTAAGTGCGCCGATCTTGGATGGCTTGCCAGATGGCATCACGGCTGAGTTCCTGTGCCCATACACCCATCCGACCGTGACCATAGCTCCCCGGATGGGCACTATGATGATCCGTTGACCCGACAACACCCACAATGTGCCCTTGCGCCAAGCCATATTGCAGGGTGCTTTGCCAATCGCGCGGCCCCATCGTATGCAGATAGGGATTAGGGGCGGCTGCACTTTCTGATGCCCCGTGCATCGACATAATCTCAACGACAGCGATAAACTCAGGGTCAAATTCCGCCCAGTTGATGCCGCGATACCCGGCTTTGTAGCCGATGTGATGGGGCATCAACATCGTTTCGATGCCCCGTTCGCGGTAGTCGCGCAGTTGGGTGCGCATTGCTTCCATGTTATCCGCACGGATGATGTTGCCTTCAGCCCCTTTGAAGTACACGTTATGGTCGCCATAGCGCCGTGAATGCCACTCAAACCCCAAAAACGTGACGAATTCCCCGTCTGCGTGCTGCGCAACAACGATGTCCTGCAAGTGCGACCACTGTTCAGCAGTGCGGACAAACCCCTGTTTGTGATAGTCAACCACATCGTCCAGGCGTGGTTCGCCTTCAGGAATATCATGCCAGTGTGCGTGAACCGTCACACAGGCAAAGTCCAGTTGCAATCGGGCATTATGAAACGCATCTTCAATGGAACCATGCGCATAGCCAATGTTGCAGTGGTTGTGCAGGTCACCATAGTAGGCGTTGAGGCTTTTAAATGGAGACGACATAACGTTTTCGCTATCGGTTTCAATCCACGCAGTTTCTAGAGCGCAGGGCTATTCCGCTAAAATAGCTTCAATGGCCTGTAATTCCTCATCAGAGAAGGCAAGCGTATCCAGGGCACCAACAGCGTCTTCGATTTGTGAGGCGCGGCTGGCCCCGATAAGTGCTGAGGTCATCTCTGGCAGGCGTAGCACCCATGCGATGGCCATCTGCGCCATATTTTGGCCGCGTGCCTGGGCAATGTCGTTGAGTTTGTGAACCTTGGCAAGGCGCTCCTCGGTTACTGCATCCCCCCAGTGGAATTTGCCTGCGAGCTTCTCTGCTCGCGTGTTGCCGGGGGTAGCGCCAATGTATTTGTTGGTCAGGATGCCCTGGCACAGCGGCGAAAATCCGATGCAGCCGATGCCCTCCTCTGCCAGCGCTTCGACCAGCCCGCCCTCAATCCAACGGTCGAACATATTGTAGCGCGGTTGATGAATCAAGCAGGGGGTGCCCATTTCGCGCAGAATCCGTGATGCCTCGCGGGTTTGTTCCGGCGTATAGCTGGAAATACCGGCATAGAGCGCACGTCCACTACGGACGATATGATCGAGTGCGCCCATTGTTTCTTCAAGCGGTGTGTTTGGGTCGGGGCGATGGCTGTAAAAGATGTCGAAGTAGTCCAGGCCAGTGCGCTTCAGGCTTTGATCGCAACTGGCAATCAGGTATTTGCGCGACCCCCATTCGCCGTAAGGGCCTGGCCACATGCGATAGCCCGCCTTGTTGGACACGATGAGTTCATCGCGGAAAGGGGCTAAGTCATCGCGAAAAATGCGCCCAAACGTCTCTTCTGCTGATCCGGGCGGCGGGCCGTAGTTGTTGGCGATGTCGATGTGGGTAATGCCCAGGTCAAAGGCCGTTCGGAGCATTTCCCGTGCGTTTTCGATGGGATCGACCCCGCCAAAGTTATACCAGATGCCGAGCGAAATGGGGGGCAGCAGTAAGCCACTGTTGCCCGTGCGATTGTACGTCATGCGGTCGTATCGTTCCGCAGCCGGGGAATAGACCATGATTGTTTCCTTTCATCGTTGAGGCCGCCATATACATCACCGCGTTAGAGGTGGTTACCGTGCGGGTGAGAGGCATCATGCCAAAACGAATCGAGACTCGCAAGCTGAAAAGCGGCGAGCCTCGATTGGCGTTGTGGGAGGGTATGACGTGCCAGCCCACTCGATTGGATAGGCGACACTGCCCCCTCACAGTTGCGGGGGGCTTTCAGCGAGTGAGATCACTCGATGGAAACAACGGCACCTTCGGCTTCCAGCTTTTCCTTGGCTTCAGCCGCGCTGTCCTTCGGAATGGCTTCCATGATCTTGCTGGGAGCGCCTTCAACCACTTCCTTGGCTTCCTTCAGGCCCAGGCTGGTGAGGGCACGCACAGCCTTAATGACGTTGATCTTCTTCGGACCCACTTCCTTGAGAACCACGTCAAATTCGGTCTGCTCTTCTTCTTCTTCGGCGGCAGCGGCTTCGCCACCAGCAGCTACGCCTGGCATAGCGCCACCCATCATCATCATGCCACCACCAACGGCGGCTTCTACGCCCAGGGTTTCTTCCAACTTCTTCTTCAGCTCAGACGCTTCCAGGAGCGTTAGGCTGGCGATTTCTTCTACAAGCTTATCTACATCTGCCATGATTGGTAAATCCTTATACGTTCTGGTTGGTTATGTGAATACTGTGTAATGCGAGTTGCTTTACGATGCGGTGTAGCGCTACGCAGCGTCGGCTGCGCCTTCGCCACCGCCTTCCAAGTTCTGCGTAATGTGCGCTTGCAGCACATTGACGATCTGCGAGACAGCCGGTTGCAGCACATTGACGATTTGCGCGTCGGCAGCGTGAATGGTGTTGACCAGGCCCTGCTGCGGTTGGATGAGCATTCCCAAAATCTGCGGGAACAGTTCGTCCAGGGTCGGCAGTTCAGAAACGGCCTTGATGTCACCTTCGGCGAAGATGCTTGACCCCATAACGCCGCCCTTGAGGATGAACTTCTCCTCAAAGTCTTTGCGAAAGTCCATGACGGCTTTGGTCATGCCCGGCAGATTGCCCTTGGAAAAGCAAACGCCGACAGACCCCTTCAGCATGTCATCAGGGATGGGCCACTCAGCCTGTTCCAGTGCGATTTTGAACAGGGTGTTCTTCGTCACCATGTATTCGCCATGGTTTTCGCGCAGCTTGTGCCGAAGCTGCTCTGTCTCGGCGACGGTCATGGCGCTGTACTGAGCGACAATAAAGCCGTCAGATTGGGAAAGGGTTTCGACGTATTTCGCAATGAGTTCTTCTTTGCGAGCGCGTGAGATAGCCAATACCCGTCTCCTTTCTTAAATCTTCGTGCAAGGCGCTAGACGCTCACCTGCACTGGCGAACAAAAAAGCGGCTTGCAAATAGCAAAGCCGCATGGAGGTCGCATAATCCATTGGTGGGTCACGATATGCGTATAAACCTCGGCAGGAGATTAAGCCCGATTGTGGTGGACGCCTGCTGTCTGCGGCTGCCTATTGCAAGGCACTGTAGAATGATAGTCGCCGCCTATTAGAAGTCAAGGTGTGAGTTGGGCTGTTTGGTGAGGCGCGCTCAAAACCCAACACCCCCATGAACAACCCAATACACCCAGTACGCGACCGCGCCAACACCCATTCCCAATAGCACAAAGCTCAAACGGCGCTGCCAGGGTTTTGCCAAATATTGCGCCCGCTGGCGCGTTTGCGCAGCTTGCGCGGGCAAATGCTGGCCGTTGGCTGTAGGCTTCACAGGTGCCACAAATTGATAGGGGGAATAAACGGGGGCCATCAGCGCAATGTTGCGATTGGGTCGTGTGGCGATAGTGTGTGTGATGGACGGACGGGTGCGAGCGGCGGGGCGGGCACTGCGGGTTTGGTATTTGGCCCCTTGTGCATTGGCCATGAAGTTAATCGCCCCTTGTAGCTGCGTCAGCGTCTCCAGGGTAACACCCTCGCGCATGTCGATGAGGCGCTGGGGTTGTAGGGCTGCGGGGAGGGTTGTGTCGGAATCCAGGCGAATGGGGATAACACGCTTCCCCCAGTGGCGCGCCGCCTCTAGTTCCATTTGGCACTGAGAAGACTCCAACGAATCGGATGACACAAGGAATATGAATACCTCACAGCGCGCAATCTCGTGGCGAACGGTTACCCACCGATTGGCCCCGCTGTGGGCGTCATCGGCGGCCCACACATAATTTGTACCGTAAATGCGCCGCAGCCAATGCGTTAGCTGCTCTGCAATATCGCGGTCAACCCAGTTGTAGCTAATGAAGATGCCTCTGCTAAGCATCTGCCATGGCTCCCCAATACGTTAATTTCGACTCCCAACCTCAGTATAGGTTAATTTTAGGTTTGTAGCAAAACAATTCAGACATTTATGAAGACAATTTCATGCCGTCTACGCCTATACCTTGTCGTCGAAGCGGCTTTCAACCTGCTGTAAGGCGTCTTGTAAGCGCTGCTGGCGCAGGCTGTTGGTCAGGTCGCCGCGTGTTCGTTCCAAAACCCCGCGCACAATATCCGTCTGCCGTCGCAAACCGTTTGTAATCGCATCAGGGAAGTCTACCGTCACGAGTTGATCGTAGATCGCATCCATCCAATCCAACAACCGTTCTGCTTCGTCGCTGTGCCGCTCCTGACGCCGCATAATATCCAGGATAAAACGGCGGAGTTCAGTGGCAGCTTCTGCCAAGCCCAGCAGGTAGGTGTTGTTGCGCACGTTGAGGTCTTGTGGCGAAGGCAGCGTCTCATCGCGGATGATGGCGTAGGTAATAAACGCTTCGGATACCTCTTTGAGCGCATCTTGTGTGTAGCCTGCGTTGTACAGGTCTGGGTAGTTGGCAACCACTTGCTCAAGCGCATTGGCCTGTTCGCGAATCAGGGCGAGTTTTTCGTCAGCTTTTGCCCACTCCTGCCGGTGAACCGCCCGGATAGCCTCCGCACAGTGACGGATTAACTCCCGTGAGCGACCGATGGCGTCATCGCGTGCGCTGCTGCGTGTGGTCATTGCGGTGCGGATGTCATCTACGATGCCGTTTAAACGGTCGACCATCTCGCTATTCGTCATCATCACCGTTTTCTGGCTGGATGCCGTCAAAAAGCTGTTCGGCCAGGGATGGGGGGATGTTCACCGGGATTTCGCCATGTTGGGCTTCGTAGCGTTCAATATTGCGCTGTAGCGAGTGCATGAGCAGCTTGGCGTGCTGCGGCGTCATCACAACGCGGGACTGAACTTTGGTGCGCTTGTCTGGGGGGAGCATTTGCGCAAAATCGAAGATCATTTCGTTTTTGGTGCTGCTGAGGATGGCCATGTTGCAGTAGATTGCGTTGAGGTCTGGCGGGATTTGCAGTTTGATCTGGCGTTTTTGAGGCTGATTGGAAGGGGTTTCGGGGTTCATGATTTGCCTGTTGACTTTGAACGAATAGCGCCAAGTCTACAAGCTGCCCTAGCAATGTGCTACATGTGAGTGACTGGGAAGCCACCCACATGCAAGCATCGCAGTCTAGCCTTCCGGTGTTTCACCGGGGGTGTCGTCAAAATCCTCTGGTGGGATGGCCGTCGGTGCAATTTCGGCGTGACGGCTGCCGTTGCCGCCAAACTGTGCATCGGGGTCAACTTCGCGCAAGGAGTTGAACATGCTCACAACCCGACCCAGTGTGGTCTCGAAGTCATCGCCGCTAAGGGCTTCAACCTTGGTGCGGAACACTTCGGCAACTTCTGGGATGTCCATCAGCAGGTTCATGAAGGTATTGCCGTTGCTACCATTGCCGTTGCCGCCACCGTCGCCAAACTGCACCACGCGCACGTTACCGCCCAAACCAGAGAGCGCCATGGCAATTGCTTCGACCTTGGCGACGTCGGCCTTGGTGACCTCTTCGATGATGAACTGGCGCAGGTTAATCGAGTCTTCGGCAGCGGTCGCTGCGGCCAGTTCACGGCGACCTTCAGCTTCTGCTAACAGGCGGGCCTTTTCACCCTCAGCCTCGGCGCGCTGACGGGCCTCGTAAGCAGACGCTTCGGCCAGACCGCGCTTTTCGGTCGCCTCTGCATCTGCAAAGGCGCGCTCACGGGTGGACTTCGCCGCCGCTTCTGCCTCAATTTCGATGCGGCGGCGTTCACCCTGCGCCTCAATCTCAATGGATTCGCGCTTAGCGCGGGCGGGAACGAGTACCGTCGCTTCTTGCTCTTGCTCAACGGCAAGGGCGCGCTTTTGCTGCACTTCTTGCTCAGCTTCCGCTTGCTGGATGTCTACACGCCGCTTGACCTCAACCTCACGCACTTGCAGCGCCTCACGCTGTTGCAAGATTTCGCGTTGGGCATTGAGTTCAGCTTGCTCTGCCTCCCGCGTCGCAGTGGCGGCCTTCACGCGGGCCTCGCGCTCAGCTTCCGCTTCAGCAATTTTGGCGTCACGCTTGACTGCCGCAATCTGCGGGGCGGCCATGGCCTGCAAATACCCTTCGTTGTCCGTGATTTCCTCGATACCCATCGAGATAATACGCACACCCATTGCTGTCACGTCATCCGAGGCAAGGTCTTGCACACTTTGGATAAACGTATCGCGGTCGCGGTGGATGCCTTCTACGCTCATCTGACCGACAATCGCACGGAAGTTCGCGCTGAGCGTTTCTTCGATGACCTGACGGACTTCATCGCGGGTTTTATCCAAAAAGGCGCGGGCTGCTGTATTCAGTGCATTGGTTTCACTGTCGATTTGCACCTGCGCCACCCAGTCGAGCTGAATGGGAACGCCGCTTTGCGTGTAAACCTCGTCTTTTTCCGTCTTGATCGTGATGATCGTCAGGTCAAGCATTTTGAAGTCTTCAACGAACGGCTTCACAAAGGCACCGCCGCCGGTAATGATGCGCGGCTGACCGCTACCGTAGATGACGATGGCCTTGCTCGGTGGTACGCGGTGATAGTAGCGAACAACGAAAACAATGACCGCCAGAACGACGACCCCGATTACAATTAGAATAAGCGGCATTCCACAACCCTTTCCTTCAAAAAACCCCTACGAAACCGTCTTTTGGACTTGTAGGTAGCGTCCATCAATACCCACGATTAGCACTTCATCACCGCGACTGAGCGCAGCGCGATTGACTTCCCTCACGGGGAACTTGAGCAGACCGCCAAGTTCTACCATAACTTCGCCGGTTTTGCCCTCAGCGGAGTTGATGGTGGCGCGGGCCGTTTTACCTACCAAATCCTGCTTAGAGTAGGCGGTGTTGTCCTGTTGGCGGTAAATGTACTTCAACAGTTCAGTCACGAGGCGGGCAACCGCATAGCTGATGACAGCACCCACTAGCAAAATCAGCCACAGGCTGCGCCCGCTCAACACACCCGCCAACCCAATTGAGCCAAACACCGCCATAAACGACGCGATGGTCATGCAACCCACGCCCTGCACATCGGCACTGGCACTGGTTGCTACATCGTCTGCGCCGTCCAGGGCGTCTATAATGCTACCGGGGTCGTCGGCACCGTTCAGGGCATCCATCGCGCCTTCAATGCCAAACAGCCATCCCAGGCCCGCATTATCCAAAGCGCCGTCCAGACCAAAGTCGAATATCTCACCCACCCCCCCGAATATCACAGAGAGGAGATAGAGTAAGCCAACGACCAGCATCAACCCAAAAACGAACGTCATGATGACCTCCAGCAGCAAATCACTGGTTACCATTATAGCCACATTCCGCCCGCTTGCTCGGTTTTTCCCCAAAAATTGGGGCATTGCCTTAACCATCTGCAACGAGGAGTGTGTCAGAATACCTTAGCAAAGCACAACTGGCATAAGCCCTATCGTAATGGTAAGATGATTAAATGTATAACTTTTCACAAACGACTGATTCAGCCCATGGCATCTAATACACTCAATCGTAACATCCCTGACATCGTGATCGGGCGCTTGCCTATTTACCTGCGCGCGCTGAACCGCCTCAGTTCAGAGGGCCACGAAGTCACGTCATCGCACGAGTTAGGCAAGCGCCTGGGAATTAGTTCAGCACAAATCCGCAAAGACCTATCCCATTTTGGTGGGTTTGGCAAACAGGGAACCGGGTATCACATTGCATTCTTGCAGGAAAAGTTGCAGGAAGTGCTTAAGGTGGACCGTGAGTGGCATGTGGCGCTGGTGGGTGTCGGTGACCTAGGCCGCGCTGTGGCAAATTATCGCGGCTTTCCAGAACGGGGATTCATCATTACGTGTGCGTTTGACGCTGACCCGGCCAAAGTTGGTGGCAAAATTGGTGACGTAACCATTCAGTCAATGGAAGAGATGGAGCAAACGGTCACTGAGAAGGACATCAAGATTGCCATGCTCGCCGTTCCAGCGGAAAGTGCGCAGATTGTGACTGATCAGCTTGTTGAGGTGGGCATTGGTGCGATTCTCAATTATGCGCCCATTAACCTCAATGTACCGGAGGGCGTTCATGTACAGCACATTGACCCGGTAGTACACATGC
The DNA here is from genome assembly GCA_963922445.1 of uncultured bacterium. Taxonomy (GTDB): domain Bacteria; phylum Chloroflexota; class Anaerolineae; order Aggregatilineales; family Phototrophicaceae; genus DAOTTY01. The sequence goes on along the minus strand of CAWUJQ010000077.1, from coordinate 4,490 downwards.
AGCGGATGACGTTTTATTTGCCGTAGGTGTTTTGAGCCACACGCCGCAGCAACGCTGGATCGGCTAGTGCCCGCCCCGCGCCGGTAGCTACGGTAATCACCGGGTTTTCGGCAGGGAACACGGGTACGCCCGTTTGTTGGATCAAATACTGGTCAATCCCACGCAGCATCGCCCCACCCCCGGTTAACACAATACCTCTGTCGATAATGTCTGAGTGCAGTTCGGGTGGGGTGTTGCCCAAAACCGACTTTACCACACCTGCAATAGCCGCTAGTGGCTCGGCCATTGCTTCAACGGCCTCACCCGTTGAAACCGTAACGGTGCGCGGCAGGCCGCTCACGTTGTCGCGCCCTTGGATTTCCATCGTGAGTTCTTCGGGCTGGTCAACCGCTGCCCCCACCTGAATCTTGATGGCTTCGGCAGTCGGTTGGCCAACGGTGAGGTTATACTTGCGGCGTACATACGCGATAATCGAATCATCCAGGCGCAGCCCGCCTACACGGCCACTTTCTGCACGGACGATGTTGTTCATCGTAATAACCGCCGCTTCCGTGATGCCGCCGCCGATGTTCACGACCATATCCCCAGCAGGGGTGCTAACGGGTAACCCTGCGCCGATTGCAGCGGCTAATGGCTCCCAAATCAGGAATGCTTCACGCGCACCAGCAGCCACAGCCGCCTCTTGCACGGCGCGCTTTTCCACACTCGTCACACCATAAGGCACGGAGATCATCACGGAGGGCTTGAACAAGCGAAGCCGCCCGGCAATGTTGTTGAAGAAGTGGCGCAGCATCGCCTCTGTCACTTCGTAGTCGGCAATCACACCGTCACGCAGGGGGCGTAGCACCTGAATGTCTTCTTCATCTGTGCGCCCCAGCATACTGAGGGCAGGCTGACCGATTTCAACAATGCGCTCTTCTTCCACGGTTAGGGCGACGAGCGACGGTTCTTGCAACACAATCTGCCCGTTCTCATAGATCAAGACACTTGTCGTGCCCAGATCGACCCCTAAATTTTTGCTGAAGACGCTCATATCACTCTGCCCATTTGCCGATGTTATGACGATGCTAAGATGAATATCACCTTAAAGGTTTTGCTGGCGCATCATAGCACATTGCCCCCCAAAAACAACGCCCGGCGGCCATGTGGCCAACCGGGCTAGATTACCACGGGTAAGTCGTGGGGGCTTATTCGTCGTCGTCACTCAAAATGCGTAGCACGTTGCGGTCGCGCACTTTGTTCTTTACTTTGAGTGCGAGTTCAGCGCGACGCAGGGCAAGGGCGGCGTCGCGGTTCAGCTCACCTGGGACGCCCTCCTCAACCAATTTGCGTGCGCGCTCACGGGCCGCTTCCAGGGCGGCTAGGTCCAAATCAGCCGCGGTGTCGGCTGTATCGGCCAGCACGACCACTTTGTTAGGGCGGATGTCCACAACCCCACCGTACACCGCGAAATGCTCTTCAGCATCCCCTTTGCGCACGATCAGGTCACCGAAGCCGAGTGTTGTGAGGACGGGCGCGTGGCCAGGCCGCACACCCATCTCACCCTCAGCAGCAGGGACAATAACACCATCGGCTTCCGGCTCATCGAAGATTTTATCTTCCTGGGTAATCACTTCAACGTGAATGGGCATTCCTTAGTCCCCTGCGGCCTCGGTTTGTTCGTATTCCGCAAGGACTTCGTCAATGGTGCCCTTCATACGGAAGTGACCCTCAGGAATGTGATCGACCTCACCGTCCAAGATCATGCGGAAGCCGCGAACGGTTTCCGGAATCTTGACGTATTTGCCTTCCAAACCGGTGAACTGTGAAGCCACAAACATCGGCTGTGTCAGGAACCACTCGATTTTACGGGCGCGAGCCACCAGAATCTTGTCATCGTCAGAAAGCTCTTCCACACCCAAAATCGCGATGATGTCCTGCAAGTCCTTGTAGCGCTGCAACACCTGCTGCACTTCACGGGCCGTGTTGTAGTGATCTTCACCCACCACGGTTGGTTCCAGGATTTTGCTGGTTGACGTGAGCGGATCTACTGCCGGGAAGCGGCCCGCAGAGGCAATTGAGCGCTCCAGCGCAATCGTCCCGTCCAGGTGAGCGAACACAGCAACCGGGGCCGGGTCGGAATAGTCGTCAGCGGGCACGTATACAGCCTGCATCGACGTAATAGAACCGCGCTTGGTGGAGGTGATGCGCTCCTGCAACTGGCCCATCTCGTCAGCCAACGTGGGCTGGTAACCCACTGCCGACGGCATACGACCCAGCAGAGCGGATACTTCGGAGCCTGCCAGTGAATAGCGGAAGATGTTGTCGATAAACATCAGCACGTCACGGCCCTGGTCACGGAAGTGTTCGGCCATAGCCAAACCCGACAGCGCCACGCGCAGGCGCACACCGGGCGGCTCGTTCATCTGACCGAAGACCATTGCCAGGTATGGCAGCACGCCAGCCTCTTCCATTTCGTAGTAGAGGTCTGTGCCCTCACGGGTACGCTCACCCACGCCAGCGAACACACTCAAGCCGGAGTGCTGGGTGGCGATGTTGTTAATCATCTCCTGGATGGTTACGGTTTTACCCACACCCGCGCCACCAAAGATGCCCGTCTTGCCGCCACGGGTCATGGGTGCAATCAGGTCAATGACCTTCAGGCCGCTCTCGAATACCTCAACGCGGGTGACCTGGTCATCAAACGCGGGGGCCGTCTGGTGAATTGGACGGCGCGTTACTGTATCAGCGATGGGGTCACCTTCGTCAATGGGGCGGCCCAACACGTTGAACACGCGCCCCAGAGAGGCGTCCCCTACGGGCACCGTGATGGGGCGGCCTGTGGCATAGGCGGGCACGCCGCGCTGCAAGCCGTCCGTGGTGTCCATAGCAACGGTGCGCACAGCGTCGTCACCCAGGTGAAGCTGTACCTCAAGGATGAGGTCTTCTTCGCCTTCGCGCGGCACGCGAACAGCGTCGTAGATGTCGGGGAGTTGGCCATGTGGGAACGTCGCGTCCACCACAGCGCCCAACACCTGTGTAATATTACCCTGAATTTCTTCCATTTCGTTTCTTGCCCTCTCTTATGAAGTCAGTAGTCTGCGTCAATCGGTGGGGCGTCTGCCGCCAACCAGCGTACTCTGGAACTTTTCCAGGCCATCCCAATCCCCATCACGGGCATAGGCGGCCTGTTCAGCCCATGTGGGGATGCTCGGTGCAAGGCGCATCCCAGCCTTTTCTATCGTTTGTTGTAGCTGCTCTTCGGTGGCGTCAGCGAGTTTGGTGTAGGTGTCAATTCCGCCTTGAATCAGCGCGGAACTCATCTTGGGGCCAATACCTTCGATCTTCGTCAGGTCATCGGGCTTAGCCGCAGCACTTGACGTGGGCGTGCTGGCGGTAGGCGCAGCCGAGGCGTTACGAATCTCTGCCCTGGCTTCTCTTGCAGAGGTACTGCCGCCATTCGACGGGCGCGACTTGCCCGCACTCGATTCAATCTGCTTTGCCGTCTTGTCGATGGACGACTGAAGCGCTTCAGCACCGCCCACGATGTCGAGAATTTCGTTGGTGATGGCCGTTTGGCGCGCCTTGTTGTAGTCCAGCGTCAGGTCATCAACCAGTTCGCTCGCGTTGTCGCTGGCGTTCTTCATGGCGACCATGCGGGCGGCGTGTTCACTGGCCAGGCTTTCTAATATTGCTTGATAAAGCTGCAACTCAGTGAAGCGCGGGACGATTTCGTCTAGCACGGCAGTGGGGGTTGGCTCGAACTCATACTCCGAGATGTTGCTGGTCACGTTTGGTGCATCTTTGACGTATTCCATCAACGCCTGATCTTCGGTCGCGTAAGGCTTGAGCGGCAGCAGGCGCATTACGACTGGCTTTTGCGTGAGCGTGTTGATGAAGTCGGTGTAGGCAACAAATACCTCATCGACTGCACCTGATAGGAAGTCGTCAATAATGGCGCGTGCAATCGGGGCAATATCTGCGATACCCGGTTCGGCAGGCATGTTGCTGAACTCAGCCACGATGTCTTTGCCCGCACGGATCATGGCGTCACGGCCTTTGCGCCCAACCGTAACGACGTCAACTGGCGCGTCGCTTCGGTCTTCAAAGCGCTCTGCCGCACGGATGACATTGGAATTATACGCGCCAGCCAGTCCACGGTCTGACGTGACAAGCACAATGCGACGCTTTTTGATCTCCTCGCGCTCGGTCAGCAGCGGGTGGAGGTTGGCACCGGGGAGCGCTGTACTTTGAACATTTAACAGGATTTCCCATGCCTTTTCCGCATAAATACGGGTGGCAAAGGCGCGGGACTGTGCCCGACGGACGCGAGAGGCTGATACAGCCTCCAGCGCGCGCGTGACCTGCGAAATGTTCTTGACGCTTTTGATGCGATTTTTAATTTCAAGAACATTAGCCATAGTCGGTTTGCCTCGTTGTTATGCGTCGCCAGATGGCGTCCAGTTTTCGTTAAAGTCCTTGACAATCTCTTCAAATTTGAGATTGCGCTT
>CAWUJQ010000076.1:0-15712 GCA_963922445.1 uncultured bacterium | reverse complement strand
GCAATCAGGAGCCACAGCGCTACCCCGGTCGCCAAACCGTTGAATAGCGGGGAAATGTTAACGGCAGTGGACGTGATAGGCCCAACGTTGACGCCTGCCGCTGCTAAAACAAAGCTTGTCAATCCGGTTAGCAATGACCCCGTAAGGCTGCCGATCATTAACGCAACAATCCACCAAAACGCATTGCGAACCCGGCGACGTAAGACAAGCATCTGCGCCACACCCAGCGTGACCGCGTATAACAGCGCGCCAACAATTGAAGCAGCAAACAGCACCATCTCAATACGTTCAATGCGAGGGTTTTGAACGGCTGCAACCACCCAAGGCTGCACAGTCAAGCTGTACAGAACCGCCGACGCAGTTGTACCAGCCATGCCCGCCACAATCCACAGCAGCCAATCCTGACGCACAGGCTGTGGCAGCTACCAATGCACCCAGTGCCACGACGAACAAGCTCACTACGATGCTGACTAAGCCAATTGCGCCAGTCAATCCGGTCACGAACAAAACCGTCGGTGTCGCCTGTGGCAAGGCACTTATCAACGTGAGCCAAATCACCCATATAAAAAACCACAGCGGCCCAACGTGTGTGAGCGGGTTTGGCTTTGGGTTGGCATTGGTGGTATTTGTGGGTTGCATCACGGCCTCGGGCGCGGAACGGGATCGATGAAGCTTAGAAAGAAGTCACTTACCAAATCACGATTGCTGCCGTCGCTGCTCATGGTGTAGATGAGGCTCTGTTCCGCATTGAGCGCACTGCCCTGTGCCGCGAATACCAGCCTGGAGGCACCTTCTTCCGTCACGTACCATGCCGGGCCGGATTTAGGGGCATCATCGTTGGTCAAAGGGCGCGCAAACGGGAAGGGTGCAGATGTGTCGAGGTCAAGTGGGGGCGGCGGGCCAGCAGTCAGGTCGATTGCTACGAAATAGCTCGTATCAATCACATCGGGAACGCGCTCAGTGAGTTCAATGGAAAACACCTGGGGCACCCCACCGTTTCTATCAGACACAAACGCGATGGTCCGTGCATCCGGCGAAAAAACAGGCTGGGTATCGCTGCCAGGGTGATCCGTCAGGCGGGTGACCTGGTCGCCCAGCACATCCATAATGTATATTTCGGGATTGCCATCACGCTCACTCACAAACGTAATCCAATTGCCGCCCGGTGACCAGTCAGGATCGTAGTCGTTGGCGTCGCTGTCAGTGATGGGTTCCCAGAAGCGGCCATCGGCAGAGATTTTATAGATGTCATCGTTGCCCCGGCGGCGGCTGGTGAAGGCCAGGGTCAAGCCGTCAGGCGCAACGGACGGCTGGCGCTGTTCCTCATCATCAAGGATGGCCAGGCGCTGCACCGGGTTTTCGTTATCTGCATTGACCGTGTAAATGTAGGATGTTCCGTCAATGTCTGACGTGAAGTACAGGCGATTGCCATTGATGCCCCACTCTGGGTCACGGTCGGTGCCATCATCAACCGTAATATGCACAATCTCGCCGTTTCCTGCCAAAATGTGCAAGTCACCCGGCTTGATATTCGGCGGCGCGTTTTGCGCTCCTGGAGCGCTTACAGCGACAATTTGCAGCTCTTCCGTGTTATCTAATACCTCCCGCTCAAACGGGAGGGGTGCAAACACGACGGTTGGGGTCGGTGTGAGGTCTAACGGTGCTAAAGTCGCCAGTTCAGGGGCACCTGTGGGGGCAGTGTCTTCGCTCGCCGCATCTACTGGGGGGGCATCTTCGGCCACGGAAACCTGCGTGGGCAGCACCTGCTCAGGTTGATTGCCACACGCTGCCAGCAGCAAAGTCATCGCGGTTGAGAGTATTATCCAACGCAGTAGCCATGTCGTCATTGTAAGACCGTCCCGGGGCATCTTATAGTTTGGCCCAAATTGTAAGCGTCGCTGAGCCGATTTTGAACGGCACAATGCGTTTAGGAATCCGTTGGATAGACAAACCGGCATTCCCCAATGTCGCCTCGGCGCACCGTGTCGCAGCGTGCAATTATGGTGTCGTCCAGGCGAACGTCGAAGGTGACGGCATCAATCGGCCCTGCCCTCCAAAAATAGGTGTCTGGGTTGGGTAGGAATTCTTCCGATGCAACGATGCCACATTGGGGTGGGTTTTGTGGTAAGCGCCCCTGCTGTGTAATGCGGAAGCAGTCTCCCGCACCAATAACATCCCCTGGGATGTCTTCACCGTCGAAGTCATCGTTACCGCCGAGTTCACCACGCACGAAATGCAGCCGTTGGGTTTGGGTGGCGTCTTGATCGTTCCCGTTAAACATAACCAGGGACACATCATCATAGAACAGTGTCAACTCAATCCCGTCATCCGGCGAAAGTGGCTGCACTTCGGATGTGCCCGATCTGCCGCTGCATGCTGCGAGGACGGCAGCCAAAAGCAATAGGAAACCCAAGCGTCTCATAGCCATGACCGCAGCCACACTACTCTGCTTCGGACTGAGGCAGGTCAAAACGACATGATCCCGTTTCATCAGCCCGGATTGTGTCGCAACGGTGGATGACATCACCATTCCACTGTACCTCAAAAGTAACCTGATTCACGGGTTCTGTTCGCCAGAAGAAGAAGCTCTCGTCAAGCAACCGCTCTTCCGATGACGCCTCGCAGTTGTTATTTGCGATGGGCGTTTCACCGTCTTTGAACAGCCTGAAGCAAGAACCGGCGTCTATCGTATCACGGGGGATACGGTCGCCGTTGAAGTCGTCGCGGTCGGCATTCGGTTCCCCACGTACAAACGATAGCGGTATCGTGTTGGTTATTGGCTCGCCACCGTTGTACATCACCATAGAGACGGCATTGTAGCGCAACTCAATGGCACCGTTTGAGCCGCCGATTAAGCCATTGCCACCGCTTGGGTTCGTCACAGCAGAGAGGAACGGCAAGTCCGCCCCGTCGGTGAAATTCGTCCAATAGTAGAAGTAGCCGACCCCCCCCACGACAGCGATCAGTAACAAAATCCCCAGGAAAGACACGAAAGGATTGCGCTTCTTCGGGGCAGGCATCAGGCGATTTGGGCCTTGCAGCTTCACAGGGGCAGGCACCGCCGCCGCGCCAGCCTTGCTAGACTGTGATGTAGAGGGGGTAGACAACGCCGGGGTTGCCGTACCGCTCGACGGCTCAATTGGCACACCAGAGACAGGCTCTCCGCTGATACCATAACCAGCGGCAATTTCTTCCACAAATTGGGTGGCTGTTTGGTGACGTTCCATTGGGTCTTTACTGAGTGCCTTCAGGATGGAGTCGTTGACAGCCTGCGGAATATTAGGATTCAGGTCGCGTGGTGGTGGTGGCGGGTCACTCACATGCGCCAGCGCGATTTCCATAGGGGTTTCACCGTCAAAAGGTGTTTTCCCGGTAAGCGCTTCATAGACGATAACCGCCAATGCGTAAATATCGGATTGGGGAACCGCTTGCTGCGACGCCACCGCTTGCTCTGGCGCAATGTAGCGCGGTGTGCCGAAGGCCGTCCCCATCGTTTGATCAACTGATTGCCGCAATACCAGGCCGAAGTCGGTCAAAATGGCGCGGTCATTACTTGTAACTAGCACGTTCGACGGCTTAATATCGCGATGGATAATGTCGGCAGCATGGGCGAAATCCATAGCAGAAGCCACCTGCCGCATAATCCGTACCAGGCGTTCTGTCGGTATTTGCTCACCGCGCTTGCGATGTTCCTTGATGATTTGGCGCAGGTCTTTCCCGTCAATGTACTGCATTGCCAAGAAGTACGCGCCTTCATGGTGCTTGCCATACTGGTAAATGGTGATGATGTTATTGTGTTCTAGTGCAGCAACGGCCCTGGCCTCACGCTCGAACCGCTGCACAATCGTCTCGTCCACCCAACTCTGATCGAGTTCAAGCACCTTGACCGCTGCCCGCCGCTCAAGTTGGGTGTCGAAGCCCATGTATACCCGCGACATTCCGCCGACTGCGATAATCTCTTGTAGGCGGTAGTCACCCATAGTTGCGTTTAGAAACGTGTCGTTTTTACCCACTGGCCACTTACCTCCGCTAAAAAAGCGGTTGAACGTTCCAACCGCTTTCTACATGGCTTTCCCTGCTTCAATGATACCTCTATCTTACCACAATGAAACGTCTAGGCGTCGTCCAGGTCTTTACCCAGGATGCCCAAACGGATGGCTTGCTCTTCGTCAATTGTACTTTGAGAGCGCAGACCGCTGGCTGCACTTTCCAGGCTGTCTAAGCTAAAAAGTTGCTCAGCCTGGTTCAAGTCTAACTTGTCCATCTGGTCAAGGAAGCTGGCGTCAAACGCCTCTTCCGGGATCGGTTCAAACTCAAGCCGTGCCAAGTCGTTCCCCTTGCTCTCCACGTCGAAGCCTTCGGCCCGCGCCAGTGTAAGCGTCTGCTCTTCAAGTGGGACGGCTTGCGCTGTCGTGGTGTCACGCTTGGTGCGGCGGACGAGGCGCTCATTCGGCTCAGGCTCTGGTTCGTTGTCCAGCAGCGGCGGCTGTATAAAGAACGCCTCTGCACCGAGCAGTGCAATCAAATCCATCATGGCTCGTCGTCCATAGCGGTTCACAGCACCGAACTCACGCTGGCCTTTTTCCCCATCAAAGACGATGCACAGCATATGATGCAGCCCAACCGATAGCGTGTACACGTCGCGGTTGTCTCCGTCATAAAAGTGCAACGTAGACGCCTCACCACCAACGATGTCACGCATATTAATGACCACCCCCATGCTCGGCAACAACGCACTGGTCAGGGCAGACTGGTCAACATAATTGGCAGACGGGCCGCGCTCTAGCAAAACCTCGCCCTTACGGTCAATCAACAAGACGGACATTGCCAGCAGTTCGCTTACGAGCCGATCAATGATCTGCCCGGCTTTGTTTACATCCATAGTGGGGACGGGGCCGAATGATGTTGAAGCTTCGGCGCTGGTGGGCGGCGGTTTTAAGGCATTGAAGATATCGCGACCGCCCATGCCGGCAAACAGCACATTGCTAAATTGCTGAATCTCCAATGGGCGTTGCAGATAAACAAACCCGTGTTCGCGCTGGCTGGGTAAGTCCATCTCTGGATCGTCTTCATCGGCAAGGATAATGATCGCGACGTCTTCTTTGATCTGGCGGGCTTGATCGGCCAGGTCGAAGGCGCGAATATCTTCCAGGTTGAGCGCCGAAATGAGCAGATCGGAGCTGGTGAGCTTCATCTCTTCGAGCGCTTCTTCGCCTGTGGGAACGTCAATTTGACGACACAGGTAATCCGAGACGTCAATGGCCGCACGTACAATGCGGGACACATTACCAGATGGGTCTACGGTGATTAATCGGGGTAGGGAAGGCATGGGTTCAGCTTCCAAGTCTCATAACGTATGAAAATTGTTAGGGAGCGCCCATTATAGTGCAAAATTGCCGTTTTGCTAACAAAACACCGTTAAGTTTTGGCATTCGGTTTTATGGGACACCGGGTCAATTGCCCATTATTGTAATGTGATTTGGGCCTGAATACTGTAAAGATGGGCTATCAATTCTTGAACTACGCCGCCTCCATCGGTTGCTTGTGCCTGTGGATAACGCTCCCCCACTACAAAATCGCCAGGATTGAGCTACGATAACAGCCATTCGCGAATTGCCCCCGGTGGGAATCATGATCAATACGACAGCAGCGCCCGATACGGACGAAACCCTGGTACGAGACGCAAAGACCTACAAATACAGTGTGATTATCCCTGTTTATCGCAGCGAGGCTATCATTCAGCAAACCCTTGATCGAACCGTGCAATTCTTCGAGGGAATGGGCTGGGATTATGAAATCATCGCCGTCAACGACGGTAGCCCGGACAACAGTTGGCAAAAACTCCGGGAAGTAGCAGAAAAAAAACCACACATTCATGCCATCAACCTGCTGCGCAATTACGGACAGCACACGGCTGTGTTTTGTGGGCTGCAACAAAGTACAGGGGACTGGGTGGTAACAATAGACGACGACCTGCAAAATCCGCCCGAAGAAATCCCTAAACTGGTTTATGCTGCCCTGGCAAACGAGTACGATATTGTTTACGGGCGCTTTGCGAAAAAACAACACGCCGGCTACCGACGTTGGGGCAGCCGCCTGGTTGCCCTTGTCAATGAGCGGATTTTCTATAAGCCAAAAGACCTAGCAGTGACCAACTTCAGGTTAATGCGCCGCGATGTGGTCGACCGCATATGCAGTTACAAAACGCCATACCCTTACATTAACGGCCTCTCGCTAATGTTTTCTAACCATCGGGCCGACGTACTTGTGGAACATCACGCCCGGCAGGTGGGTAGCAGCAACTACAACCTGATTCGGATTTTGCGGTTGGTGATGACGATTCTTTTCAATTATTCGTCTTATCCGCTGCGCTTTGTTGGGTTGATTGGCTTCGCTGCGTCCGGGTTATCGTTTTTCATCGGTGTTTACTACCTATTTAGGGCTATCGTTGTAGGGGTGGCGGTACCGGGCTGGGCATCGGTGTTTGTGATGTTAGCCTTTGCCAGCAGCATCAACATTGTCATCCTCAGTATGCTGGGGGAATATGTAATTCGGGTGTTGCATCAAGTGAGTTACACCGACATCTATCACATTCGTGATGAGGTGAACCGTGCCAGGTAAGCACTTTTTTGTGATTGGGGCGCAACGCAGTGGCACCACGTACTTATATCGGATGCTGCGGGAACACCCGCAAATTTGTATGGCCAAGCCGGAGCGCCCCGAACCCAAATACTTTTTGCGTGATGATTTCACGGCGTTGGCACCCAGCGACTACCACAATGAATACTTTTCTGACTGTGGTGGCGCGGTAAGGTTTGGGGAAAAAAGCACCAGTTACATCGAACATGAACGGGCAGCCAAGCGTATTGTGAGCTGGTTTCCTGATGCGCAAATCATCGTTTGCTTGCGCCATCCCATCCGCCGGGCGCTGTCCAACTACTACTTCACCAAACAGTACGGTATAGAGCCGCTGGACGTGGACACAGCTTTTCGACAGGAAGACCAACGCCGTCATGACTACGATCCGTCAAGAATATCGGTGTCGCCTTATGCCTACCTCAAACGCGGCCATTACATGGATTACCTGCGGGTGTGGGCGCGCTACTTCGGCCAAGAAAGCATCTTGCCCTTGATCTTCGAGCGCTTTACCGGGCAACTGCGCGCTCTGCAATCGCTGTATAGCCAGCTTGGGGTAGACCCAACGTTTGTGCCAACGGACTATTCAGGCACTATCAATGCGAATGAAGCTTACGAGACCACACTGCCGCCCGCGTTGTTAGCCTATTTGCGGGGCATGTTTCGCCAACCCGTGCGCGACCTGCGCACCTACTTGCAAGACCCCATCCCGGAGTGGGATGACCTGGGCTAAAGCGATGTTCGCAGGTTTGAACACCTTCGTCTACAATCAGGCACAGTTTGACACGCCATAGCACCCACCCACGGAGGCTGACCTCATGAGCCGATTCGAACACGCCCTCGTCCTGCCGGACTATGACTTCATGGACTGGTTCCGAGCTGCCCAAAACTATACTCAAACCTTCGAGAATGTCATTGTTGTGCGGTCGCCTGCGGGGAACAATCTCAATCGCTACAAAAATGTGACCGCGGTTGCGGCCCCGCGTGTGTGGTTCAACAATGATCCCCTCCTACACATTCGGCGTGCCTATCCCGTTGTTGTTAGCATTGATGTAGTTGACGCCCAAACCCCCGATCAACTGCGGCAGGTTCTTGACCAACGGGTGCGCAACAAACAGCGTTACGGCACCGATGATAACGTCTTTACCCGTTTTCGCCTGGAGTGGATGGTTGACACCTTCACACTGCGAATCACCGGAGTGTTTGACCAGGTCAACAGCGATGGCAGTCGCAACGAAGGCATCGACATTGGTGCCAGTGCCGGAACCGTTGTGCGCGCCGCGCATAGTGGACGGGTGGTGAAAGTGGAGGACAACCCAAACAACAGCTTAGGGTATGGTCGCTACTTGAGAATTCGTAAGCGTGCCGACGATAACACCCGTTATTTCGTCTACTACACCAACCTGAAAAATATTCAAGTACAGGTCAACCAGGATGTTGCGCTTGGTGACCCAATTGCAGAGTGTGCGACTGACGGGGGCATCAAAATCGTTGTCAGTAACCCAAATGTTGACACAGGCCAGCGCTATCAGGTTGACGGAGCTATTGACCCGCTGCCTTTGCTTTTTGTGGATGGCATGACGTTACACACGAGCGCGCAAGCAGGCCTGAACATCCGGCGGGGGCAAGGGATTCAATTTAGCCGGGTTGGATCAATGGCCTCGAATGAGGTCGCCTACTCGCTGGAACCACACGGCATCACGATTCGCAAAACGATGGTGGACGAGTCTGAGAATCGTTGGATTAGCATGGACACCCAGAGCGGTGTAACCGGGTTTGGTGCCGCTTGGCTGCTAGAGGCGCGTTCGCCCCGATCAACCCTGGCCGTCAAGAACTTCAACGGCATTAACTTGGACTTGCTGAACCGGTTGGGCGCGCCGAACCCGGCACGCTTGGGCGAAATGACGTATGTGCGGCTTCCGTACAATGTAAGCATGGGCCAGGGCAATCAAGATTTAAACGCGGCATACGACAAATACGCGCCCTATATTGACGCCCTACTAAATGCCGACAAGAAAATCATTCTGGTCTACACCCATCAAACGTACGGCGAGGGAGCGGGATTTGTGTGGCCCCAAATGACATCCGACCGTTGGCGAGAGCTTTCCGCACGCTATTCAGACTTTGTGCGCCAAATCGCACAGCGGTTTCGAGGGCGCATCAGCGTGCATCAAATTTGGAATGAGCAGGACGCGCCACCGAACGCTGCTGCCTCTGTGCGGATGCCCGCAGCCGACTATGCTGGCATTTTGTCACGTGCTATCGAAGCCATTCGCACGGTGGACGCCACAACTCCCATTATCACAGGCGGGCACACTGGCGGCCCCGGCAACGGTGCAAACTATGCCAAAAACACCCTTAACGCCATGCGCGGTGACCTTCGCCCTGATGGGATTGCGGTACATCCCTATGGGCGCGGGCCTGATCCGTCATCAAAGTACGCAATCTTCGGCCATATAGACGAAACTGTTGCAGCTTACAGTGCGATCCTCCCCAACCGCCCGTTGTGGTTCACCGAGTGGGGGGTTCTTAATGCGCGTAGCGAACCGGCCAGTGACATCAATGCTTACGCCACGGATTTCCTAAATTATGTGCGCCTGAATCATGGAGGCAAAGTGGCCGCCGCGCTGTGGTATGCCTGGGCAGACACAATGGATAACGGATACGGCCTTGTAAACACCAGCGATCAGCCCAAATCACCGCTATTCAATGCCTATACGGGCATCAGCTAAAATCACGAGAAGTTATGGGTTATAGCCGCGCCATTTGATTGGTCACACTGATGAAATGCAATTATTTAGATAACATTGAAGCCTTCATACATTGACGGACTCAAAATGATTGTTATACTATGGTTTGGAAAGCAACGGGAGCAGATAGTGACTAGATATGCGCATTCTCTACATTGAAGACGACCCGAAAGCCGCACGCCTCATGGAGAAAATCCTAACGTCGGTTGGTTGCCGCATGATACACATGGATGACATCCGCAAGGGAATGCGTGAACTCATCATCAACAAGCCGGACTTGATCCTATTGGACAATCACCTGCCATTCATCAACGGCAAAGATGCTCTGTTGATGTTGAAAGGTAGCCCTAGCCTCAAACGGATTCCTGTTGTGATGGTTACAGCAAGCGACATCACCGCCGCTGAGTTTATTCAAGCGGGGAGTGACGGTTTCGTGGCGAAACCTGTGCGCAAGGCCGCATTACTAGACGAAATTCAGCGCGTAACGGGCCAGGTGCTGGCAGCTCAGGGGAGCTGAGCGCACGGCTGGCCTGGCCGATGGTGTGACGGTAAGACGCGCTATTTGTTGAACTTTTCCTTGTAGAGTGCCATTGACTGCTGGATGGTTTCGCGGGCTTCTTGTGCATCGCCCCAACCATCGTTCGTGGTCTTGGCACCTTCTAGCTCTTTGTACGTCATGAAGAAGTGATCGACTTCAACTGGAAAGTGCGTTGGCAAATCGCCTAACTCGCGAAAGTCATTGAAGGTGGGGTCTGTCGCGGGAACGGCGAGGATTTTGTAGTCGTTTTCCCCTTTGTCCACCATACGGAAGATGCCCACGGGGCGCGCTTCTACCAGGCACCCTGCAAACGTCGGCGCATTAATCATCACCAGCACATCGAGCGGGTCGTCATCCTCGAAGTACGTTTGCGGAATAAACCCATAATCCCCCGGATAATGCAGCGCGCTGTACAGCACCCGGTCTAGCTTGATGACGCCCGTTTCTTTGTCATATTCGTATTTGTTGCGGTTGCCTTTGGGCACTTCCACCACAGCATAAATGGTTTCTGGTGGATTTGGCCCGGTGGGTATGTTGTGCCAATACAAAAATGAGGACATACTTCGCTCCCTTGTTGTGCTGCATAGATAATTAGATCCCTTGATTATGCTACCAATATGGGACGCAAAAGATAATTAGCCCGTGAGAATACTGCGGAAGCCAACGGCAACCAGCATGCCAAATCCCCACAGGTAACTGCCCATAGACGGTCGCTTTTGCGCGGTAATCTCAATATACGCGAAAAACGGCAGGGCTGCTGCCGTCCCGAAACCGTAAATCCAGTGCGCTTCTCCCGCTGGACGCACGCCAACCCCGTACCACATCAACAGCCCCAAAATCACCTGAACAAACATCGTTCCCGCAATGAAATACGCCGTCCGCCGGAACAGCACGGTTACGTCACGCCTTTGCACAAGCGCGATGTATAGGCCAATGCCAAACATTAGCAGTCCCACGTACACCCCCGCCCAGGCAATGGCGTAGTGTGTAGCCTGCAACAAAGGATAAACAGGCGCGATCATACGTCGGCCTGGGCTGTTTCAGTCGTGGATGTTTGACGGTTGCGTTGGGCATCGCGCTGCGCCTGAACATGCTGCGGTACCGTCGTTGCAAACACATAGCCGACAAAAATCAAAATCACACCGAGCAAATCGGCGGTGTATTTGAATGCCGTCAAGTCCAATCGGATGAAGTAGCCGCCGCTGGCAGGCAGCAGTCCACCAACGGCAATAAACCAGTTACCAATAACGCGGTTGCGCATGATCTTTTTAGCAGCGAACAGCCGAGCCGAATAAATCGCCCCACCAATGAGCATCAGCGTGCCGATACCATTGGTAATGGGCACAAAAGCACGCACACTCCCACTAAAGGGGGGCATAATCTCATCTGTGAGTGAGACCAAATCTGCGCCACGCACCCACGGCTCAGGCGGCGTTAGTGGCGTGATAAACATCCACACGAATGTCATGACGCTGACGAGTACCAGGGCTGCGAAGGTGTTACGGGCGATGCTCCCGCGCCGCACCAACAAAAACACTGTGCCCTGCCCCAACCAGGGTGGGATCATCAGCGCGCCACACCAATACCACAGGCGGTAGAGTGTCGGATTCCAGTCAAACTTGAGCCACACCTGCGCCAGCGATGCAACAAAATACAACGTAAGGCCAAAGCCCCAGGCAAACAAGTGCGACCGCCGCCTTGCCAACCAACTGCTCATCACCCGAAAGGCGAACACGCCGGTAACAATCATCATGACAACAGAAGCAAAAAACGGATATGTGAAAATATCGCCGCTCATAGAACAGCAAACTCCCGCTTGCAACGAACAGTGCTTAAGCGTAGACATGCCTACAGAACGTGCCCACGCTGATGCTGTATTCTATCATTGCACCAACAGCCTCGTACACGATTTCACAAAGTGGACGGCGCTCGCCTGTGGCATATATTGATATTTTTGAGGCAACGTTAATGTGAAGATAAGAGGAACTTGCAATCAAATCTGGATTTCGTTAATTTTCTTTATAATGTCTCCGTGACAGTGCCTGCTTTATGGCAGGACAAAGCAACCCCAATAGCCAAAAGTTCTATGGAGTATATGATATGAGCCGTTCAAAGATTTTGCTCTTGCTGGTCGCTGCGTTGATGGCTGTTCTAGTCGCCGTCCCCGTTGCTGCGCAGGAGAGCGTGGCCCGCACGGGCACCTTCGGTGATGGACCTAGCACCATCAGCCAGGTCTACTGCACCGATACTGCTTGCGCCGACATCGTCGGTTATATGTATTTGGGCTTGATAGGTGTTGACCCAGAAACACAGACGATTATCCCTGGTGAAGATGCCCTGGCAACCAACTGGGACGTTAGCGAAGACAACATGGTCTACACCGTCACCCTGCGTGAAGACGCCTTTTGGAGCGACGGTGAGCAGATCACCGCAGACGACATCCTGTTCCACTGGGACTTGCTCAACAACCCAGACGCCCAACACCCGGATGCCTTCCTGCTTGATTCCATTGCCAATGTCGAAAGAATTGACGACTTCACGGTTGAGTTCACCATGAACTCCCCGGCTTGCTCAGCGCTCAACTTCATCGGCGGCGTTACCCCCATTCCGGAACAACTCTATAGTCAGTTCGACGTTACCGAGCTAAACGCTGAACCTGCAATCAACAGCGACGCGGCTGTGACCTCTGGCCCGTTTACCCTTGGCCAGTACCGCCCCGGTGAAACCGTGACCCTACTGACAAACCCGGATTACATTGACGCGCCCGAACAGATTGGCCTGGACGGGTTCATTCAGGACGTGTTTACCGACCAGATCGTGCTGATCGAAGCACTGCTGGAAGAAGAAGTGAACTTCCTGGAAGGCATCCCCGCTACCCAGCAAGATCGCATCCGTGAGCAGTCTGTTAACAACGGCGGTAACCTGCAAATCTACGAGTACCCCGGTAACAGTTGGGATTACATGGGCTTCAACCAAGCAGACCCCGAAAACCCACAGCCAGCCTTTGATGAAGATGGCAACCGCGTTGACCAGGGCTTGCATCCGATCTTCAGCGACAAGATGGTGCGCCATGCCATTGGCCATGCCGTGAACGTAGATGAAATCATCGAGGGTGCCTTGTTTGGTAATGGCTCCCGCATGCCCGCGCAAATCACCCCGTCCTCATGGGCGTTCAATGAAGACCTAGCACCCCGCCCGTTTGATGTTGCCACTGCGGAACAGCTTTTGGATGAGGCAGGTTGGGTCATGGGTGACGACGGCGTGCGCATCTGCCAGGACTGCCTGTATGCCCGTGAAGTTGATCCGGATTTCAACGGCTCCCCGTTTGAGTTCGAGTTGCTCACGAACGCAGGTAACGACCGCCGCGAGGCCATCGGCACCATCATGCAGGATCAATTGAGTGACGTTGGCATCGTCGTAGACTTCCAGACGCTTGAGTTCAACACCCTGCTCGATATTATGGATGCGCAGACGTTCGATGCCTTCATCCTGGGCTGGCGTGCGGGCTATCCAGACGACCCGAACACGATTCAGCTTTTTGGCGCTCAGGCCGACGTCCCCAGCTCTGGCTTTAATTTCACGTCCTTCTACAACGAGGAATACTTCGAACTCGAAGCGCAGGCCAACACGGTTGCAGGCTGTGCGCAGGAAGAGCGGGCTGAGGTCTACGGCCAGATGCAGGAAATCATGTACGACGAAATGCCCTACCTGTGGCTGTTTAGCCAGAATGGTATGTACGCCGCGACGGACAACGTCAATAACTTCGCTCCCTTCCCCAGCAACATTGACCACAACCTGTTGGAGTGGGCGGTGACGGCTGAATAGCCTGAACCAGGGCTGAACAGATCGTAAGTAAAGGGAGAAGCTATTGGGCTTTTCCCTTTATTTGCCGTAAGCAAATTGCATATACTGTTATTTAAATGATGCGCAAAGCCTTCTTAACACTTTCTAACCCCTCAAGCAGATAGCTGGAGCGCCTACGCGATGGGAATGGGACGCTATATTATTCGGCGGCTAATTCAAGCCGTACCAACCATATTTGGAATCACGCTGCTGTCGTACATGTTGATGACAGCCGCCCCCGGTGGGCCTGTTGCGGCCCTCTCGTTCGACCCGTCCGTTTCACCAGAGCAGCGCCAACGCCTGGAAGCGCAGCTTGGTGTGAACGACCCGTGGCCTGTGCAGTACCTGCACTGGTTAATCGGCGATGACTGGCGAATGCGCGACACCGATGGCGACGGCGAAGCCGACTTCCGGGGCACACGGCAGGGCATCTTGCGCGGCGACTTTGGCGATTCGTTTACTCGCAGCCGTCAACCCGTGACCAGGGTCATCGGTGAACTGATTGTGCCCACGCTCGAACTGACCATATCCGCGTTGGTGTTTGGCCTCGTGCTTGGCATTCCGATTGGTATTCTGGCAGCGGTCACACGTGGTGGCATCTTCGACAACGTAACGCGTGTGCTGGCTGTGATATTTAACGCAGTGCCTAACTTTTGGTTGGGGTTGCTCCTGATTTTGGCATTTAGCGTGTTTTTAGACTGGCTCCCAATTTCCAAGCGCTGCGAATCGACCTTAACCGGTGGTTGCCCACCGTTTTGGTTTCGGCTGGAATACCTACTCTTGCCCGTTATTACATTGGGGACAGGTGCCCTCGCCGGGTACTCGCGCTACATGCGCACATCCATGTTGGACGTAATCTCACAAGATTATATGCGGACTGCCCGCGCAAAGGGACTCAGTTCCCGTGAAATTTGGATTCGACATGGGGCACGCAACGCCCTTATTCCCATCGCGACGTTTATTGGTCCTGCATTAACTGGCTTAATTGGCGGGTCAGTTGTTGTTGAGCGCGTTTTTTCCTGGCCGGGATTGGGCGGCCTTACAGTTACCGCAGCCTTGGCACAGGATTACCCACTTGTTATGGCGACCGTAATATTGGCGAGTTTCGCGACTATCATTGGATTTATTCTGTCCGACATACTTTATGCGCTGATTGACCCGCGCATTCGGTTTTAGGGAGTCAACACAATGGCTGTAGAAATAAAGCAAAGTGCGCAGGTCGCCCAAATTACCAAAAAGACTCCTCGTTCAACAGGTGAATCGCTTTATCAAAAAGCACTCAGGCGGTTCTTACGTGATCGATTAAGCATGTTTATGCTTACGCTGCTCGCAATACTTGTGTTGTTTGCACTATCGGCACCACTCATCGAGTCAACATTCAATGTCAGCAATACCAGCACCGACGTACTAAATAGATTTGCGCCAATTGGGACGGTCATCGAAGATGATGGTGTTGTTTCATATCACATTCTAGGCACAGATGACTTAGGCAGGGACCATCTTGCACGGTTGGCGTATGGTGGCCGCGTAACCCTGGGCATCGCCTTCTTTGCCGCGCTCATCTCGCTGACAATTGGTGTGTCATTAGGAATCATCATGGGTTATTTCGGCGGCGTAATTGATGACATGCTCATGTGGGTAATCACCACATTACGTTCAATACCAAAAATATTTTTACTTATCATTGTAGCCGCAGTTTTTCGCCCAGGCCCCTTGACCTTCACGTTGGCACTCGGTCTGTTAGGATGGCCTGGGATCACGCGTCTTGTGCGGGGTGAAACATTTTCACTGCGTGAGCGAGAATTCATAGTTGGCGCACGGAGCATGGGCGCGAGCGCGATACACATCATGCTGCGGCACATCGCGCCAAACTTGATCTCGATTGTGGTCGTCACGCTTGCTATTGACATTGGTTCATTGATGCTTGCCGAAGCTGCGCTCAGCT
>CAWUJQ010000075.1:0-15758 GCA_963922445.1 uncultured bacterium | reverse complement strand
CACCGCCAGCCCTGCCAATCTGCTCGCTTCCGCGTTGCCGCCGATGGCGTACATCGCCCGCCCATAGGTGGTGAAGCGCAGCACGCAAATGGCCGCGACAAACAACAATAATGTGAACACAACCGGGAATGGAACCTCACCCAGCAGCGGTAACGGCACACGCCCTTCACTGAGGCTGGCAAACCGTGCGTAGATGGCCATCTTGTCCTCTTCAACAGAAAACACCGGAATGGTCAGCGCGTCCGACAGAACAAACGCGAATCCCCGCGCTACCGACAGCATCCCCAATGTGGTGATAAGGGAATTAATGCCGACATACGTCACCAGGAACCCGTTAAGCAGGCCTACCCCAGCCCCCGTGGCCAATGCGACCAATGAAGCGCCCACAAGTCCAAGCGGTTCCTGTAACACGCCGATAACGACCCCGCACAACGCCGCTGTGGATGCTACGGAGAGGTCTAAGCCACCGCCAATCATCAACATGGTGGTGAAAACAGCAATGATCCCGATTGTGGAACTGGACAGCAGCAGGTTGTTGAAGTTGCGCGGCGTCAGGAACACATCCGAGAGCGACGCCATCACCCCAACGATGATGGCCAACATGATGATAAGGCTAATTAACTCGCCTAGGTTGGCAGAGCGCAGCAGCCCGCCCAGGTTGAATCCCGTCGTTGCCGGCGCGCTATTCTGTGACTTCGGCTTCGATGTTTTTGCGGTCATCTACCCCTCCTGCTGCTGCCTCCAGCACACGTTCTTCAGTTGCATCCATCTGCATAAATTCCCCCGTTATGCGCCCATCATGGATTGCTAAAATCCGATGACTGACAGACAGCACTTCCTGCATGTCCGAGGACACCATCAGGATTGCCAACCCCTGGTCAGCTAACAGTTCCAGTTGATCGTAAATATCAGAGCGGGCACCCACATCAACGCCCCATGTCGGCTCATTGAGTACCAGCACTTTGACGTTGGCTTCCAGCCAGCGGGCCAAAACGACCTTCTGTTGGTTGCCACCACTCAGGAATCGGGTTTCGACTTCCATGCCCCCAGCCATTCGAATCCCCAGGTTGTCGATCCACTGCTGGGTGTGCTGTTTTTCTTGACGCCGCCGGAAGAACCCCAGGGTTTCCAGGTTACGCCAGTTCGAAAGCGTGACGTTCTTGCGAACGCTCATCCCCAACACCAGCCCGTTCACCTTGCGGTCAATCGGCACAAAACCAATCCCAGCCTGTTTGCCGTGCCGGGGCGATTTGATCTCTACAGCCTGCCCCATCACTTCGATTGTTCCGCTGTCGGCAGCGTCCGCCCCGAAAATACAGCGGGTCAGGTCTGCGTGGCCTGCACCTAGCAGCCCGAATAGGCCCACGATTTCGCCAGCACGCACGTCAATGTTGATGTCCTCAAATACACCAGCCTTCGTCAAATGGGAAACGCGCAGCGCTACATCGCCTGTATTTGCGCTGGCTGCGTTCCGCCGCGCCTCAATCCGGTCTTCGATAGCGCGGCCAACCATCATCTCCACGAGGTCATCCTGCGTGACCTCTGCAACAGGGCGCGTGCCAACATGCTGGCCATCTCGTAAAACAGTTACCCGCTGGGCGACATCGAATATCTCATCAAGCCGGTGCGAAATGTAAATGATGCCCACACCTTGCGCACGAAGGTTTTCAATGATGCCAAACAGGTGCTTCACTTCGGGCGGCGTCAGGGCTGCGGTGGGTTCATCCATGACGATGATGCTGGCTTGCTGTGAGGTGGCTTTAACGATTTCCACGATTTCACGTTGAACAACCGTGAGGTCGCGCATGAGGGTGCGCGGGTCAATTTGTACGTCAAGCAAATTCAAATACTCAGCCGCAATGTCATAGGCACGTGGCCAATCCACCAGGAAGCCCGCCCGCTTAGGCAAGTGCCCAATCAGCATGTTCTCGGCCACAGACAGGTCGGGCGCGTAATGAAGTTCCTGGTAGATCATGCGTATCCCGGCAGCCTCGGCATCGCGGGGTTGGTTGAAGTGAACCGGCTGCCCGTTAATCAGCACCTCGCCGCTGTCGCGCTGGTAATCCCCGTTAAGGATTTTGATAAGCGTCGATTTACCGGCACCGTTTTCGCCCAACAGCGCCAGTACCTCGCCGCCGTGCAGCGTTAACGACACGTTATCCAACACGTTGACGTCGAAAAAACTCTTGGAGATGTCCTGCATCTGCAAAAGCGGGGCGCTATTTTGTAGTGCTTCGCTCATGATGCCGACCTCCGCGACGCCTCAGCACTCAGCCGGATGCGAATTTGATCGAAGCCCACCGCGAGAATCAACGCGGTACCGCTGGCCACATCCTGCCACCAGGACTCCACATTCGTAATCGTCATACCGTTGCTCAAGGTTCGCAAAATAATCACCCCAACCAGCGTGCCGATGAGCGTGCCCTTGCCCCCGGCTAAGCTGGTTCCGCCAAGAATCACGGCGGTAATCACAGTGAACTCAAGGCCGATGGCCGCACGGGGTGCGCTACTGGCAAGCTGCGAGGCGATAATCAACCCACTCAGCGCCGCTAGCGTGCCGCACAGTGTATATGCAATCAGAAGATGGCGAGTCACGGCAATCCCGGCGAGACGGGCGGCGTCCGGGCTGCCGCCGAGGGCATACAAGTTACGCCCAAATTGCGTGTAGCGCATGATAACGAAAAATAAAGTGTAGAGCGCCAGCATCAATAGCAGCGAAAAGGACACTCCGAATACCTCGCCACGCCCCAAAAACTGAAAGACTTCATTGCTTAGCTGGTTGGTCTGTCCGGCGCTGAGGACGAAGGCCAGGCCGCGCACAATGGAAAAAGTGCCCAGCGTGGTAATCAACGGATTGATTTTCATGAACGTGACCATGAAGCCATTCAGGAAGCCAACGAGCGTACCGCTCAACAGGCCACACACCACTGCTATCACCAGCGGAATGCCCGCTTCAATCCAGAGTAAGCTCGTCACCACGCCAGACAGTGCGGCCACAGACCCTACGGAAAGATCGACACCGCCAGAAACAAGCACAACCGTCATGCCGATGGAGACGACGCCGACCACAGCAAGCTGCTTGGACACGTTTTCCAGATTGTTGAGCGTCAGGAAGTTGTCGGACTGGGTTGCGAAGACGAAACAAAGTAGCAAAAAACTAATGATTAGCGTTAGGGTTGTCAGGTTGTCCCCGCTAAGCCAGCCGGGAAGTCTACGCTCGGGGGAGGCGTCCCGCGACGATACCGATGGGTTCACCATAAAGAATTTCCTAAATATTACTTTGGGGAGGGCGGCGTGTTGTGCCACCCCGAGATTCAATTGAACGTGCTAACCCTATGCAGGCAAGGCCGGGAGCTAAAATAGCAACCCCCGGCCAGTGCCGAAGCTGACTATGGGCTTACCCTTCTTCGCCCTCACCACAGAAGTCCGGCCATTCCTCAGCGTAGAACTCGCACACGTTGTCCGCCGTGATGAAGACATGCTCCTGGTAAACAGCGGGGTCTACCGGCTCACACTCCAACAGGGAGATCATCGTCGGGATCAGCGTATCGCCGTAGGTCTCTGGGAAGTAGCCCGTTGCGCCCAGGTAACGGCTGTTTTCCGCGATCATGGCTTCCTGGCCGGACGGGTCAGCGCCCTGACCGACAACCATCAATTCCTCTTCGCGGTCTGCCGTCTCGAACGCAGCAATCACACCCAGTGCCGTACCATCGTTGATTGTCACAGCCAGGACGTTTGAGCCTTCAGGAATGTTTGCCAGCGTGTCGGTGGTGACTTCAAAGGACTCTTCCTGGGTGTTCTTGCTATCCAGGAAGATCACGTTTTCCTCGACCACCGGGGTTTCCAGATTGTTCTGCACGCCGTCTACCTGGCCCTGCATACGAGCAGCCGGAATGGGGCCGGACTGGGGCAGTTCCAAAACGAGCAGATAGTCAACTTCGCCGTCCCAGTTTTCGTTGGCCCACTCTGCCAGTGCCGTTCCAGCCAGTTCGCCTGCGAAGTAGTTATCTGCACCGAAGAAGGTCGCTCCCGGCATCGGGATGTCGATAGCAATCACGGGCACACCTTCCGCACGGAAGCGGCTCATAATCACGTTACCGAAGGCTTCGTCCGTCTGGAACTCGATCACCCCGTCCACACCCTGCGTCAGGAAGTTCTCAGCATTGGCAAGCGCGGTTGCGCCGTCAAGCTGGTTGTCTGCCAGGATGAGTTCAATGTTGCCAGCTTCCGCTGCGGCTTCTTCGATGCTCTCGCGCACCAACTGCGTGAACACAATGTCTTCGGTGAGGTTAGCGAAACCGATAGTGTAGCTGTCGGCTGCGGTGGCACATTCTGCATCCTGTGCATGGGCAACCCCCACGGAGGCTGTACCGATGAGGGCGTAACCGAAAACGCCGAATACAAACGACAGAACAGCTAGGATAGAAACGGCAGATCTGATTTTGATGTACACAAAAGTCTCCTCGAAAGATGAAATCTAATTCGTTTAGTACTTCTAAACTTAATGTTTACGTTTGGCAATCCGGTGATGGCCACAACCCCGACGACGCGCTTGTTGTCGGAACTTGCCGAAACCTAACATAAACAACAAAAAAAGTCAAAGACTAGTCCGTGTGGAAAACTTCTTCTAGTTCCACCATGTTCTGGTCGGGACGCCCATCAATCGCTTCAAAATAAGGCCCCATAAATTCCTGCCACTTAGCGTTGATTTCTTCCTTTGCCATGCCCTCTAAAGATGCTTGAAAGCTCTCTGCCGCCTCAAAATAGCCAAAAAGCAGGCCGTCATCGCGCAAAAACAGCGAATAGTTGTGCCATCCGTTGCGGCGCAGTGCGTCAAGCATCTCCGGCCATACGGCCTCATGATGTTTCTTGTACTCGTCAAGCTTATCTTTTTTCACTTGCAGTAAAAACCCTACCCGTTTCATCTGGCCCTCCAATCCATCTAAGGCAGTCAATGCGCTCACATCAAATTGTTGAAAATTGTTGAATTTTGATGGAACATGAAAGAAACCTAACACAACCGACAGGTTCCGGCAAGCGATTTGCCTTTGCCAAACCCTGCACCACCTACTTAGAATAATGCCAGCCTATTTATGAGTGTAGAAGGTCACCCGTGAACAAAGCCTTGACCGTGTTTGAGCGCCGACAGGCCATCCTCAACCTGCTAAAAGAGCAAGCCAGTGTGAAAGTCACTGACCTGGCAGACCTGCTTGACGTGTCTGAGGGGACGGTGCGCAATGACCTACAAGCATTGGACGAGTCCGGCCAGATTCAGCGGGTACGCGGCGGGGCTGTTTCCCCTGCGCAGTATGCAGCCTATGGGCAGCAAATCCGTGAGCGAGCGCAAATCAATGCGGAACGCAAGGGGTGGCTGGCTCAATGGGCCAGCGGTCAAATTGACAGCGGTGATGTTATTTTTCTGGATGCAAGCACGACCGTGTTATACATCGCACCCTATTTGCTGGATCGTACCAACCTCACGATTGTGACCAATGGGGTGGAGATTGCCCGTGCCATTGCATCCAACCCGACGAACACCCTCATTTTAGCGGGCAATATCCTAGCCTCGGACGGCAACAGCCTGGTGGGGCCTTTGCCAATGCACATGCTAGAAACCCTGCACGTTCGCACGGCGTTTTTCTCCTGTGCGGGACTGTCAGAAGAGATGGGCCTGCTCGAACGCGACATCCAGGAAGCGCAGCTTAAGCGTGACATCATTGACATGGCGGACTACAAAATCGCGCTGATCGACTCCAGCAAAGTTGGCAAGGGCGGCCTAACCCCCTTCATCCAACTGAGTGAGATTGACCATGTCGTCACAGATACCGACATGCAGCCTAAAACGGTCGAAGCCATTCGCAAGACGGGCACCCAGGTTACCATCTGCGGGGAGGAGACGGTTTCGACGTTTACATCCTACGATACCAACGGCGTCTATCGCATTGGCTTTGCCAACATCAGCGAGAACATGCCCTTTGGCCGTGATGTGCGACGCGGACTTGAACTCGCCATCCACGACAGCAGCAACCTCGAACTCGTCATCGCTGACAACCAACTCAACCCGGATATTGCGCTGCGAGTCGCTGACCACCTCATCGAACAGCAAGTGGATTTGGTCATTGAATATCAGATTGATGAGCAGGTGGGCAACCTGATCTCGAACAAGTTCAACGCTATTGGCATGCCAGTTATTGCGGTGGATATTCCGATGGTGGGCGCGACCTTTTTCGGCGTGGACAACTACAGGGCCGGGGTGATGGCTGGCGAAGTGCTTGGTGAGCGCGTCGTGGAAGAATGGGGTGGTGTGTTCGATTTTTTGGTAGTGCTGGAGCATCCACGTGCTGGCAACCTGCCCGCCATGCGGATTCAGGGCCAGATTGATGGCTTCCAATCTGTGGTTGGGCAGCTTCCTCGTGAACGCCTAATTCGCCTAGACAGCGGCAACACCACTCAAGTGAGTGCCCACGAGGTGAGCTTAATGATGCAGCAGTTTGGCGGCAACAAGCGCTTCGCGGTGATTAGCTTCAACGACGATGCAGCGATTGGCGCATTGATAGCCGCCCAGGGACTCGACTGTGAAGACAACGTGTGGATCGTTGGGCAGGGCGGGGACCGCCGCCTACGAATCGAACTACGCAAGCCGAACACGCGCATCGTCGGCTCAACGGCTTTCCGTCCAGAGGAATATGGCCGCAAGCTTATCAACCTCGCCAGGAAAATCCTTGCAGGCGACTCGGTGTCACCTGCGGTTTACATTGACCATGTGTTCATTGATGCCGACAACGTTGATGATTACTACCCATCAGACCTCAACCCCTAAGTCAGATGTCCATCGTGTACTTGCGAACCGCATCCTCATTGACCGTCACACCCAGGCCGGGGTCATCGGGTGCCATCACCCACCCGTCAACGTGACGAATCGGATTGGTTGCCAACTCCACCTGCATCACGCTCGGCAGCGGCATCAACTCAAAAATACTGGGGCGCTCCGCACACAGGGCGATGTGAATAGCAGCCGCCGTGTTGACGGCTGAGCTATACGTGTGTGGGTTAAACTTAACGTTGAACTGCGCCGCCAGCTCTACAATTTGCAGCACCCCTGTGATGCCCTCGGCTCGCCCCGCGTCAACCAGGATGTAATCACACACATCTGCATCCAAAATGTGGTGGAACGCATCGAGCGTGAACAGCCGCTCTCCAAAGGCAATCGGCAGTTCCGGTACTGCGGCCCGCAGGTGATGATACGCTTTGAGGTTGTCCGGGTGAAAAGGGTCTTCCAGCCAGTATAGGCCCACCTTTGCGAAGGCGCGGGCCATCTTAACCGCATAGGGAACGTCCCAGCGCAGCCGCGCTCCAACATCAATGATGAACCCGGCATCCGGGCCAATCGCCTCCCGTACTGCACGCGCAAACGCGATGTCCCGCGCCGCGCCGAAGCCTAGATTGGCGGTGCCTTTTTTGCCAAAGCCCACTTTGACCAGTTGATAGCCCTGCGTGATGTACTCGGCCATCTCCTCAGCGAGTTCCTCGATAGTAGTGCCTTTGGGGTGAATGCTGGCGCAGGCAGGCAACCGGTCGTGTTTTTTGCCGCCCAGCAGCTTATGCAATGGCTGACCCAGCAGCTTCCCTTTCAAGTCCCACAGGGCCATATCCACCGCACTGATAGCGAACCCCGCAACGCCGCCGACATCGCCATACCACCACACCCGCTGGCGCATCTCCTGCCACAGCGTGATGTTATCTAACGGGTCACGGTCACGAACAACATCTAGCAGACCATGACGCAGCAGGGCGGCCACGCTGGCCGCATTTTCACGGAAGATGGCCACACACTCGCCCCACCCCACGACCCCGGTATCCGTTTCCAGGCGCACCAGCACAATGTGCCGGATATTGTTGTTGTCAATGATTTCGGGGTAG
Source organism: uncultured bacterium (assembly GCA_963922445.1). Classification (GTDB taxonomy): domain Bacteria; phylum Chloroflexota; class Anaerolineae; order Aggregatilineales; family Phototrophicaceae; genus DAOTTY01. Next base: position 7,838 of record CAWUJQ010000075.1, on the reverse strand, counting down.
CGCAGCGGGAACGCCTCAGCCTTTTTGATAATCATGGCGCGCTCCTTAATCGACCCGGTAGCGCGAGATGTAGTCGTGGTTGAGTTGCACGCCAAAGCCGGGGCGATCCGAGAGTGTATAAACCCCGTCAGCAATCGGCGGCGGTTCCGTCTGGATTTCCCAGAAGATTGGGTCACGGTTGCGATGAAAGCACTCGACGTAAGAGCCATGGGGGGCTGCTGCCAGCAGATGCGCGGACACCTGCGCCTCCTCGTGATGGGCCATGTTTACGCCGAACGCATAGCATATATCCGCCGCTTTGCGCCACATGCTCGGCCCGCCCGCCCAGGATGCGTCAAAGTTGCAGTAGTCAATGGCACCTTCAACAATCAAATCACGAACAGCGTCCAGTGTGTAAGCGCTTTGCCCTGCTGTGACTGGAATCCCCGTCGCCAAGCGAACATCTCGCATCCAGCGGCGGTCGTTGTACCAGCGCACCGGCTCCTCGAACCAGTGCAGGTGAATCCCGGCGTCTTGCGCCAACCGCACAAACTCAATGGCTTGCCACAGATCATAGCCCTGGTTGGCGTCCACCATAAAGCGAAAGCCTTCACCCGCTGCCCTGACGGCAATTTGCAGGCGGTGCAGGTCTTCCTGCGGGGTGGCCCCACCAATTTTGAACTTCATCCCAATCACGTCGTAGTTGCGGTAGTCCTCAATTTCGCGGGCGAGTTCATCATCGGTTTGCCCGTAGTAGCCGCCAATCGCAATAATCGGAAGTTGATGCGTATACCCCCCCCACAACCGATACAGCGGCATTTCTAGCGCTTTGCCCAGCGTGTCCCACAGGGCAGCATCAACGGCAGAAATCGCCTGCATCACCAGGTTGCGGTCGCGCAGAATGTCGTAAGTGGCAGGTTTCATCGCCTCCCAGCAGCCCGCAATATTAAATACATCCATATCCGTGATGGCCGGGGCCAGCTCTTCGTGGATAATCTTGCGGATGATGGGCTGCTCGTCGTCGGTGTCACCTGTGTAGATTTCACCGATCACACCCTGATGGGTATAAATGCGCGTGATGATAGTGCAGCGGTTGCGCATAGAGTATTTGCTGCCACGATACACCTGATCGAGCGGCACACGAATCGCTTCCGTTTCGACCCGTTGCACCGTGAGCGAACCGGGTTGCCGAAAGTTCATAATTTCACCTTGTCTGTTCAGGATTGCAATAAACGATCTTTTGACAATGTTTGTCGAAAATGGTAACTTTCAACAAAGTATAACAAAAAGTCGCCATCTGCCAACGTTCTGGGCGGGCGGCTGTGATATTGCTTCTTTTGAAAAGAGGATTTTATGGCAGACGTAAAACTCGCGATGATAGGCGCGGGCTGGTGGGGAACGCAGTTCCACATCCCTGCACTGCTCAACAACGAGCGCGCCGATTTTGTACTTGTTGATAAAAACCCCGACGCGCTCAAGGCCGCTGCTGATATCTACGACCTCCAGCACACGTATACCAGTCTGGTGGATGCACTCAACGACCACGCAGATATACGCGGGGCAGTGGTTGCCGTGCCGCATCATGCTCATTACGCAGTCGCCAAAGAGGTGCTAGAAAGCGGCCTCCACATGATGCTGGAAAAGCCGATGACCCTGTTCGCCCCAGAAGCGAAGGCATTGGTTGATCTGGCCGCATCAAAAGACCTGGAAATCATGATCGGCTACATCTTCCCATACATCGACACAATGGTGGAAGCCAAGCGCTACATGGAAGAAGGGCGCATTGGCGAGGTGGAATACGTCACCTGTTCCATGTCTTCCATGACGGTTGAGTTTTTGCGGGGCAAACCAGAAGCTTACAACGACCTGTTTAAATATCCCGTGACTGGCCCCACCGCCGCCACCTATGGCGATCCGGCCACAGCGGGTGGTGGACAGGGCCACCTGCAAGTGACACACTCCGTGGAGATGATGTTTCACATGGCACCCAATCTACGCGCTGAGCAAGTGACGGCGTTCATGAACAACCTTGACGCTCAGGTGGACGTTGCAGACGCCATCGCCGTGCGCATGACTAACGGTGCTGTGGTAACTGTAGGCAGCACGGGCAACGTGGGCAAGGGGGATGGCGGCCTTGTTGAAGTTCACCTGCACGGCAGCAAGGGACGTTTATATGCAGAAGCCATCAAAGGCGAAGTGTACATGCGGCTTCACGACGGCACCGAAGTGCATCGTATTACCGACAACCCCGGTTACCCGGCGGAGAAGTCTACGCAGCAGTTTGTGAATATGCTGCTGGACGGCGCGCCTAATTTGCATCCAGGCTACCCTGAAGGCTTGCACACCGTCGAACTACTTGATGCCGCTTATAAATCCGCAGCACAGCAGGGGATGCCTGTGACTATCAAATCGTTATACGAGCAAGCCGATGACTGACCACCACACCACACACATTGACACGACCGAATGGCAAACGGATGCCCGCTTCCCTGGGGTTTCCGTGCAGGTCTTGATCTCAAAAGCGCAGACTGAAGCGGCCAGCCTGATACACGCGCGCGTGGCCCCCGGTGGCGAGATTACAACGCACATCCACGATGTAGAAACAGAGGTGGTTTTTGTGCTGGCCGGTGTGGCCACAATCACGATGGGAGACGACGCCTTCCCTCTGGAAGCAGGTGGCAGCCTGCTCATTCCGTCAGGAACGCCGCACAGCGTCAAAAATGACGGCCATGTGGACTTCAAGATTATTGCAGTGCATACACCACCAGCCCGCTAGCAGACGCACGAGGAGAAGCATGGCAACCGACATTGTGATGCCCAATCTTGGGTTCGATACCCAGGCCGGACAAGTGATTGAGTGGTACAAGCAGCCCGGTGACTCTATCGATAAGGGCGAAGCGCTTGCCCTTGTCGAAGCAGACAAATCCAACGTGGACCTGGAAAGCATTGCCAGCGGCATTTTGCTGGAAACACTGGTTTCGCTAGGAGAAGACATTGACGTGGGGACGGTTATTGCTCGTGTGGGCACACAGGCCGAGTATGTGGGAGCTGCTACAGCACCCACGTCGCCGTCCAAAGCGAACGCGTCGCCACAACCCACCACAGATGGCAACCGCATCTCTCCGGTTGCCCGCCGGATAGCAGAAGCCAACGATGTCGATCTCAACCGTGTAACCGGAAGCGGCACACGGGGGCGCATCATGCGTGAGGACGTTGAGGCGCATATCACCAGACGGGCAACCAACGGCGCAGGTAACATCCCGATGGCGCTGCCGAAGGTCCGCAAGGCCGCTTATGAAGCGGGGATTGACCTGGCGACCCTTGGCATCTTTGGGCGTCCTATCACGCTGGCCGACCTGGATGAACACCGCCAGCCAACACCTGCACCGTTGACCGCAGCCGCTCCAGCAGCGCCAAAACAACCCACCACCAACCGTGACGATGCCCAGGCCATGACGCTTAGCCGAATGCGGCAGACCATCGGACGCCGACTGGTGGCCAGTAAGCAGCAAGCACCGCACTTTTACGTCACAGGCGAGTTTGACCTGACGGACGCGCTCGACCAACTGACCGAGCGTAAAGCCAGGGTCAATGACCTGCTTCAATATCTCACGGTGCAGGCACTCCTTGAGGTACCAGAGCTAAACGCAACGTTTGAGGAAGATACGGTCTACACCTATGACCGTGTGAACCTTGCGATTGCGGTTGCCCTGGACGCTGGCCTGATGACGCCCGTCCTCCACAAGGCCGATCACTACTCCCTCGCCGGGTTGGCAGAACAGACGCGAGACCTGGTCAAACGAACGCGGGCTGGCAAACTGCTCCCCGGAGAACTGCGCGGGGGCACCTTTACGATTAGCAATCTGGGGGTTATCCCCCAGGTTGAGCACTTTACGGCCATTATTAACCCGCCCCAGGTTGGCATTTTAGCGGTAGGCACCGTGAAGCAGCGCCCGGTGATTATGAATGGCGGCTTCCACGCGCGGCACACCGTCCACATGACGCTGAGCGGCGATCACCGCGTTGTCGATGGGATGCACCTTGGGCGCTTCATGGCGGCATATCAAGCCGCATTAGACCACTTTACCCGTTAACCAAAGCGAGCTTATCCATGACAGCAACACCACCCGCCCTGCCTGTGACAACACGGCGAGAAAGCCTGAAAAGTATGATGCAAATCCGGCAGGCAGAAGAAGACATTCAGGGGCTTTTTCTGGCAAATCTTGTTCGTGGCACCACCCATCTAGCGGTTGGGCAGGAAGCCTGCGCCGTCGGGACTGCTGCCGCACTCCGCGCTGGCGACACGGTCACCTGCACCTATCGGGGACATCACCATGCGCTGGCCTTGGGCATGTCGGTCAAGGCACTCATGGCTGAAATGCTGGGTAGAGCAAGTGGCGCGTGCAAGGGCAAAGGCGGCTCCATGCACATGACGGATGCCTCTCTGGGCCTGTTGGGGGCCAATGCCATCGTCGGCGGTCAAATCCCGATTGCGCTGGGCGCAGCCCTCACAGCACAAATCAAGCAGACGGGGAATATAGCGGTCACGTTCTTCGGTGATGGTGCGACCAATATCGGCGCGTTTCATGAGTCGATGAATATGGCGGCCATCTGGAAGTTGCCGGTGCTGTTTTTGTGTGAGAACAACCAGTACGGCGAGTATACACCGCTCCACAAAAGCACCCCGGTCGCAGACCTGGCCGTGCGTGCGGACGGGTACGGTATGCCGGGTGAAATCGTTGATGGTCAAGACGTTGAGGCGGTTCATGCTGCCGTGAGCGCAGCCGCTGACCGCGCACGGGAGGGCGAAGGGCCAACATTTATCGAGTTCAAAACCTATCGCTTTCGTGGCCACTCCCGTACAGACATAGGCCCCTACCGGCCAGAGGGTGAACTCGAAGCCTGGATGCAGCGCGATCCGATTGTCATCCTCAAGGAGCGCATGATAGCCGACGGTCAGCTTGACGAAACGGAATACGCCGAACTTCAAGCCGCCCTTGAACGCGAAGTCCACAGCGCGATTGAGTGGGCCAAGGCCGAACCCTTCCCGACGCTGGACGAGCTAACAACTGACATTTACTTTGAGGGAGCTTGATGACCATGACCGAAATGACCTATCGCGAAGCCGTCAAAAAGGCGCTGGCAGACGAACTACGCAGCGACCCGGATGTGGTGTTTTTTGGCGAGGATGTTGCTGAGGCGGGCGGCGCTTTCAAAGTCACCCCTGGGCTGTGGGAAGAGTTTGGGCCGATCAGAGTGCGCGATACACCGATTAGCGAGCAAGCCATTGTCGGCACCGCACTGGGGGCGGCCATTACCGGGCTGCGGCCTGTAGCTGAACTCATGTTCGCGGACTTCATCCCCGTAGCAATGGATCAGATTGTCAATCAGGTCGCAAAATATCGCTACATGAGCGGTGGGCAGTTCAAGGTGCCGCTTACCATTCGGTCAGCGCAGGGGGGCGGCGCTGGCTTCGGAACGCAGCACTCGCAGTGTGCAGAATCATGGCTGATGAACTTTCCGGGGATCAAGGTGGTTGTGCCGTCAACCCCTGCCGACGTCTATGGTCTGCTGCGCGGTGCCATCCGTGAAGACAACCCGGTTTACGTGCTGGAACACAAAGCCCTGTATAACATGAAGGGCGACGTTCCCGATGACCTAGGCCCGATGCCGCTTGGTGAAGCCAAGGTGCTGCGCGAAGGCACTGACGTAACGATTGTTGCCATTCAGGTGATGACCCACCGCTCACTCGAAGCGGCAGAAACACTCGCAGCCGAGGGGATTTCATGTGAGGTTATCGACCTACGGAGTATGGCTCCCCTGGACACGACAACGATCTTTAACTCCATTCAGAAGACGAATCGGCTTGTCATCGCAGAAGAAAACCCGCACTCCGGTGGATGGGGCGGCGACATCGTCTCGCTGGCGGCGGATGAAGGCATCTACTATCTGGAAGCGCCCATCAAACGGGTTAATTTAGGCGGGTCGCTCATTCCCTACAGCCCACCCCTGGAAGATGCCGCCATTCCGACGGCGCAGCGCATTGCCGATGCAGTGCGGGGAATCGTACCAGCCAAAACACACTAACCGTTCTGGTTGCTCGTTCGTGCCCTGTGTTTGAGAGGCATCAAATCAGGGCAAGCGCCTCAAACTTGAGATGTAGCTACTGAAAAGGAGGGTTTCGTCAACGGCGAAATAGATTACGCAGTACCCTCGTTGGCCTAATGCCGATGTGAAGCAAATGCCGACGCCGTTGCAGCGAATACCTCATCTTTTCTCTGGAACACATACTCCTGACCGATCACGTCAAGCGTCCCAGTACGTTTCATAGTTGCCCGCAGTTCAGCCGATACACCCGTGAGGACAACCCGCCCATCGCGTGCCCGAAGCGTCCGATGGTACGCTGTAATCTCATTCAGGGCCGTGCTAGCAAGCCCGTGCGCCTCCCGTAGCCGCAGAATGACCACTGCCCCCGTGCTGTTGTAGGCGTCCGGCAGCAGGTTTGTCAGTTGACGGGCGGCTGCAAAGTACAGTGAACCGTGTAGCGAGATAATGATGGTTTCGTTCGCTGCCAGTCTTTCTGGGAGGGGTTGCTCACGGAAGCGCCCATTGTCCAGCGGTACCAGTTGGACGGCAGTAATGTCCTTCGATGAAGCGTACAGGTACAGCAGCAGCGACAGGCCCACACCCAAGTAAATGCTGTACTCAAGGGGTAGGATCATGGTGCTAACGAAGGTTAAAAGCATCGCAGCCCGTGCGGGAATCCCCACTCGCCACACCATGCGAATCTGACGCACGTCAATCAGGCTGATGGCAGCAAGAATCAACTGCGCACCCAAAGCCGCCAGCGTCACAACCTCAATCGCGGCCCCCAAAACTAAGAGGGTGAGCGCAACAAAACCTCCGGCAATCACATTGGCCCAGCGGGTACGCGCCCCAGCAGCCACATTGACCGCTGTACGCGACAGCGACCCACATGCGGGAATCCCCTGGAAGATTGCACCGGCGACGTTGCCCACGCCCATACCGATCAGGTCACGCCCAAAAACTGATTTACGCCCCTCTGGCTCTGGCACAACATTGGCAATGGCCGCACTCTGCACGGCACCCAAAACGGCCAGCGCGAAGGCTGCGGCTGCTAAGTCGGGCACCAGCGAGAGGTCGGGCAAAACAGGGGCAGGCAGGCCACGCGGTACGTCGGCAATGTCCCGCACCATGCCAACCGCTTCCCAGTTAAGCAGCAGCGCGGCGGCTGACGCCGCGACAATCGCAATCAGCGTATTCAGGTTCTTCAGACGGGTGCGCCGCACAACGATCATTATCGTGAGGGCAACGGCAGCAATGACCACAGTTTGCGGGTTACTCAGGTGCAGGTGTGTAACCCAATCAAAGAAGCTAAACAAAGCGTTCCTGCCGGAAGGGTCATAGCCGTTGAGGTGGCGCACCTGACCGAAGACAATCAGCAACCCGGCCCCCGTGATAAAGCCCGTCATGACGGCATTCGAAACAAACCGAACCAAGAACCCCAGCCGCATCACCGCGAACAACAGAAAGAACGCGCCAGTCAGTAGGGTGAGGACAAAAACCTGATCGACAGCGTTGCCGTCGGTTAGAACGCCCAGCGAACTGGCAACCACCAGCGCTAAGGCATTGGTTGGCCCGACTGTCATGAAGGTCGAGCTACCAAACAACGCACCCAAAATCGTTGAGACGAGGGCCGTATACAGGCCATATATCGGATTTACCCCTGCAATCAGCGCGAAGCCCATCGCCTGGGGCGCTCCAGCGACTGCCCCCACAAGTCCGGCGATCAGGTCATCACGCCATGAGTTACTGTCCGACATAGTCGCTGTTCACCT
>CAWUJQ010000074.1:0-15761 GCA_963922445.1 uncultured bacterium | reverse complement strand
AGCTTATGTTCCGCAGTTGATGCGCGGGGCGTAGGCATGGACAATATCTCCCACGTTAGAGGGGAGAAACGGCCATGTCTCAAGCCGATGCATTCCGCAATGCGATGCAACAGCAGCAATTTCACAACCTGGCAGGCAGCCCGCTGCTGCTGGAGATCATGTCACGGCTGCGTATCGAGTCGATCATTGACGAGCATGCGCCGCCTAGACCCAAGCAGGAGGTGTCACACGGCCAGTCGGCGCTGGCGCTGCTGCTGACGCGGCTGTTGCAGCCCAAAGCGCTGTACAAGGTGGCCGATTGGCTGTCCGGTACCGGGGTGGATATTGTGCTAGACCACGAGGGCGCGGCCTTCAGCGACGACACGCTGGGACGCATGCTGGATGCGGTCAGTGAGCAGACGGAAGCGATCTGGATCGACGTGATGCGCGAGGTGGTGAAGGCCTATCCGGAAATGGCCGAGGCGGTCGTCCAGTACGATCTGACATCGGTCTACTTTGAGGGCGAATACGCCGACAGCGATATGGCAGCTTATGGTTACAGCCGGGACCACCGCAGCGACGCCAAGCAAGTGAATCTAGGGGTCAGCACGACGGGCGGGAGCCGCCTGCCGCTGCTATACGAGCTGCTGGCGGGCAACACTGCCGACAACCAAACGCCGATGGCACACATGCAGCGGCTAAAGGCCGTGATGCAGCAGATCGGCTATCGGCAGCAGGCGCTGGTCATGGTGGGGGACCGGGCGATGCTCAACCGCCCGCTGATTCGCACGTATCTCCAGCAGCAACAGTTATTCGTCGGTCCGTGGACCCCGCCTGACATCCGCGACCTGATGGGCACGATTTCGCAAGACGAGCTGCTGGCATCGCCACTGGACTACCGCCCGCAGTCGCACCGCGAGGGTGACCCGGCGCTCTACTACGGTGTGATGCGAGAGCACGAGTTCGTCAATGGAGAGGGAGATGATGAAGTGCGTGCCACGCTGCGCGTGCTGGTACTTTACAGCGCCAACAAAGCCCGTCTGGATGCGGGCAAGCGCGACGATCATCTGGCAAAGCTGCAAACCGGATTGGATGATATTCAGAGTAAACTGAACCAGCGGCGCTACAAGTCCCGCTGTTACGTTGAGGAACGCATCCACAAGCTGCTGTCGCGCTACGGAGCCGCTCGCTCCCTTGTCGATTGGTCTCTGATGGGCGATGACGGGCAGTTGACGCTGACGGTTGCGGTCAACGAGACCGCGCGGGGTGAGGCGCAACGGTTGGACGGACGCTATGCGCTGGTGACCAACAGCGCCCTGTCCGCCAACGAGATGCTCATTGCTTTTAAGCGGCAGTCCAGTGTCGAGGGGCGGTTTCGGGTGCTGAAGGACGATATTGCCATTCGCCCCATTCACCTGCGACGCGACAATCGCATTCAGGCGCTTGTGTTGCTGACGATGATCGCACTGGTGGTCTACAGCGTTCTGGAATGGCGACTGCGTCTGCGCACAACCGGTCGCAAGCGTCCCTGGACAGGGCGTGCGCCACTGGAAGTCTTTGAGGGCTTGATGGTCGGTCTCACACGCTTCGCCGACGACAGCCACCTCTGGCATCCTCCGCCACTGACCGACGATCAAACTCTGCTCTGGGAGGCGCTTGACCTTCCACCGTTATCCGAGTGGCTGAACAACAACTGCGGAACATAAGCTAAGGCAGACCTGCGTGGAGCGAATTTACGCGACTCACGGTTGGAAGGGGCCTGGTTAACGGGAGCCTACTTTGACGAGCGCACTCTGCTGCCCGATGGCACGCGCTGGCACCCGAACGTGAATATGCGCCGCTTTACCGATATAGAAGCGCCCGATTACTGGTTAGCCCATCATCCCTCAGACGGCGTGCATTCCGCATGAAAGACATCAGCCACAGCAATCACAGCAGGGTCGTCTGGCGCGTTATTCTGAAGCACCTGCAAGTCTGCCTCCGCGACTTTGCAGTCGTCTAGCGCTGTAAGCAACCGCACCCGCCGCGTCAGCACGTCAACATTCGTTTTTTCGATGTAAGAGGCACGGGTGTAGGCGTTCAAGGCAAGTTCGGGCTGGTCTTCTGCCAGGTATAGGTCACCTGTGGCCAAGTATGCCGGAATCGAAATGGAGTCCATGTCTAGCGCACGGGCGTACTTCTGAAAGGCTTCTTCCGTTTCACCTTGTGCCGCCAACATCCGGCCTTCATCAACATGATACAGGCTACGCTCTGGCAGGATGTCCACCGCGAAACGATAATCTGCCAGGGCGCGGTCAACCAGATCGTTACGCTCGTACATCTGCCCCCGCTCATGATAGAGGGCCGCCGCTTCGGTGTAGCTTGGGGTCATGGTAATGGCAAGCGCATAATCTTCGGCTGCGCGCTGAATATTGCCCTCTGCGGCTGCTTGGCGGGCACGCGCAGCAAGCTGCTCCGTCACGAACACATACGCACCCTCTACCGTGCCGTCTGTCGCGCCTACCCGTGCCGGGTTGATTTCCGGCGGGGGGTCGTCACCGCAACGATACGACTCCCGCCGACGCATGTAATCAACGGCCCGGTCTAGGTCGAGCGTCGCCGCTGTGGTGAAATCAGCAACAGACAGCGTTGGGTCTTGCAAACAGCGATAGGCGCTGGCCCGCAGCAAATACAGATTGGTGTCATCAGATTGGGACGCAATGGCATAGGTAAAGTCACCGACTGCCGCCTGATAGTCCCCCTGTTCCATGTAAATCGACGCACGGCCATAGCGTGCTTCAGCGTCGTTGGGGTCAAGTTCAACCGCACGGGTGAAGTCTCGCAGAGCGGCAGGGGTGTTGTTCTGGCTGCGCAGCAGGGCACCGCGCCGCGTGTAGGCTACGCTGTAAACCGAATTGATTTCGAGCGCTGCATCGAAATCAGCGCGGGCGGCCTTGGTGCGGCCCTGATAGCGATAGACTTCGCCGCGATTGGCATAAGCAACGTAGCTCTCCGGATTCAGTTCAATCGCATAGTTGAGGGCGGCGATTGCTGCGGGATAGTTGGCCTGCAAAAAGAGCGCCTCCCCGCGCAGGTTATACGCCTCCGGGTTGTTTGGCTCAATGCTAAGGGCTTCGTCCAGGTCAACAAGTGCCCCCTCTGGCTGGCGCACGTCAATGTAGAACCTGGCTCGGCTCAAGTAGGGTAGGGTAAGGTTAGGAGCCAACTCAATCGCACGGGTGAAGTCGCCCCAGGCGGTATCTGTCGCGCCAATCAGGTGAAACGCATTGCCTCGTGCAATGTGCGCGCCAACAGACCCCGGTGCAAGGTTCAGCGTCTGGTTGTAAGCGTCAATCGCCGCTTCATAGTTCCCCGCCCGCGCGAAGTTTTGCCCAGCACTAAAGAGCGACTCCGCATTGGCCGAGAGGGTTGCCTGCTCACGGGCCACCAGCGCGGGATCGTTGGGGTCACGCGTGGGCACGGGCCGTGATAAGTCAACGGTGCGGTCGGCCACAGCCAAGATTTCGCGAAGCGTCTCGTTAACCTGTGACCGTAATGGACTATACGGCCCCGCCAGCAACCAGGCCGTCAAAAACCCAACCAGAACCACGATTGTGAGCAGCAGCCGATTGCGAAAGAGCTGAACCACGATGTGTGGTGGCGTGGCCCCCACAACATAAAGCGCATCAAGTAGCTGTTCACGCCCCTCATCGGACTGTAAATCTGCCGCAAGGTAGGGTTCAAATGCCTGTGGCACAGGGTCAACGGGTTCCAACAGCGCGACAACGATAGGCCGGTCATTGTCTACAGCCTGGCCGAACTCCCACAAGCAGCGTTTGCTGGTCGCGGTAGTTGGCGTCAGGGCATAGACAAACGCATCACAGTCTTGGATAGCAGCCTGCAAAGCGGGGCGGCTGTCTCGCGTACCCACCATGCGATCAATGTCGATGGTCATGCGGTAGCCGTCAAGCACATCAGTGAGGGTATCGAGTGCGGTCTCGTCGGTGGGGTCTGTACAGATAAATAAGCGCATATCGGCCTAGTAGGGCTGTGTCTGCTCAAAGGTGATGATGGTCACATTCTGATCGCACCGCTCACTGGTGACCACCGTTAATTCTTCAGAGAGCGGTGCGCCTGCCTCTGAAAATAGCTGTACGAAGTAGCCGTTGACCTGGGGCGTGTTCCCAAGCGGCAACTCGAACCCGCCCTCACCAAACGTGGTACTGCTGCCGGTAAACACCGTGTTCTCCTCACCTGTCGTTTGGTCAGTGAAGCGCACGCGCAGGCCGTTAACCGGATTGCCATCTAATCCCTGCACAATCCCAGCAATGCTTGACCATTCGCATTCGCGGCCATTGCCGTTGGGCGTGTACAAAACCCCCGGCGGGTCAATAAACTGGAACGGTAACAACGAAGAACCGCCAGGGCTGCTCGCACTATCCGCGACGGCTGTGCCTTCCACCGTGGCAAGTTCTTCCGTTGTGTTTGCAATCGCGGTGGGCGTGGTTAAACCCAACGCTACCCCCGCGACTTCGGTTGCAGGTGAGGTTGCACTCTCGTCCGCAGTGGTGGGCACATCGGTGAGGGTTGGCGGCACTGTCTCCGTCGGCGGCAGGAACGTCGCAGAGACGAGAATAGGTAGCGGTGTCGCTGGCGGCAGCGGGTTCAAGGGGCTATACGGGTCACGGATGATGACGACCACATAGGCGGCTGCCAGTCCAATGAGGAGGACGACCGCTGCAATAATGCTACCCGTCAGCACCCGGCCCCGTCGCTTGGCCTGTGCAGCCATCGGCTGCTTTGCTGGCTGCGCGGGCGCGATTTTTCGAGCTGCTGCCGAATCAACGGGGGGATAGCGCTCTCCGGGTGGGGTGGGTGCCCACAGCTCATCCACCATTTGAACAGGTGGTTCGGCTTCCGGTTCCGGCTCTGCTTCGGGTTCGGCCTCCTCTGAAATTTGGCCATCCGATGGCGGTGCGTACCGTGCATCTTCGATTGCCGGGGCGCGGGTTGTGTCGCCTTCATCGCCATCTGTGGACGGATCGAATCCCATCGGAGGCAGCGACATGGGACGGGTGGGAGCCATAGGCTGCTGTGTATCGTCGTTGACCGCTGACCCCTTGGGTGCCTTGATTTCGGCCAGGGCGTCCAGCAGCGGCGCTAATTCCTCATCAGATAAATCCTCATTAGGGGCGTTTGCTGGATTGCCATCGCTTGTAGCCGCGTTGACCTGCGTCTCTGCCAGGTGTTCATCGTCCACATCTGGCGGGAATTGCAAAGAACGCGCTTCGATTTTGTCTTTGCGCTGCCTTTTCCCCACACGGCGAACGCTATCGTCTTTTGGATGTTGGTCGTCACTCATACAGTGGTCGCCCCCCGATGGTGAAGGTGTGCAATTTCTCGATTTAGTCGTCCAGCTTGCCGTCACGCGGGCGGAAGCTAAGACGTATCGGCGTACCTGGGAACGGATATGTTTCGCGAATCTGGTTTTCCAGGTAGCGGCGATAGGTAAAGTGTACCAAACGCGTGTCGTTCACGTGAAACAGAATCAACGGCGGTTCCACGGCTACTTGCGATGCATAGTAGATTTTGAGGCGGCGGGTGCCCTTGGTTGGTGCCGGATGCTTTTCAATGGCCTTGCGCACAACCTCGTTCAAATCAGAGGTGGGAATGCGCATTGAGCGGTTTTCCCACACGGCCAGCGCGGTTTCAAGCACCTGGTGCATGCGCTGGCCAGTGAGCGCGCTCACAAAAAGGACAGGGGTATGGGGCAAGAAGTTCAGCTTTTCTCGCACTTCGGCCATATATTCGTGAATCGTGTTGCCGTCCTTCTCGATGGCATCCCACTTGTTGACGAGAACGATAACGCTCGCCTTAGAATCTTGAATGTAGCCCGCAATGTGCTGATCTTGCTCCGTAACGCCCTCCGTAGCGTCAATCAACAGCAGGGCAACGTCCGCCCGGTCAAGCGCTTTCATCGCACGGATAACACTGTATTTTTCGACGCCCCGTTCGATGCGTCCCCGGCGGCGGATGCCTGCCGTGTCAATCAGCGTAATGTCTTCGTCATGATACTTGATGTATGTGTCAACAGCATCACGCGTGGTACCCGCTACCGGGCTAACGATGACACGGTCTTCACCCAGCAGTTTATTCAACGTGCTGCTCTTGCCAACGTTAGGCCGTCCCAGGATCGCAATTTTCAGGCTGTCGTCTTCTTCCTCGGTGAACTCCGGTGCGTTGACGTTCATCGCCTCGACCATGCCGTCAAGCAAATCGCCCACGCCAAGGCCGTGTATTGCGCTGATGGGGTACACTTCGCCAAGCCCCAGGCCATAGAACTCTGGGGCGGCTTCGTTGTCGCTTAATTTGTCTGCTTTGTTGACCGCAACCAGCACGGGCTGTTTTGAGCGCCGGAGCAGATGGGCAATTTCTTCGTCCGCTGCGGTAACGCCGTGTGAAACATCTGTCAGCATCACGATGACATCTGCCTCTTCGATGGCAAGCATTGCTTGGGAGCGGATTTCCCGCACGAAGTCAGCGCTGCCCTCAGCTAACGGAGAGGTATCGCGCACGCCTTTGGGTTCATAGACTTCAATACCGCCTGTGTCTACCACATGGAAGTTAACACCATTCCAATCACTATCAGACTGGAGACGGTCGCGGGTGGTGCCTGGAATATCGTCGGTGACGGCCATGCGTCGGCCCACCAATCGGTTAAATAACGTGCTTTTTCCCACATTGGGCCGCCCAACCAGGGCGACAAGGGGTTTACGTGCCATGCTTGTGTTGTACCTCATTCGATGGAAGCGCTATTTTAGCAGAGCTGCGTTCATCAGAGCATGGTGAGCCGCCGTCGTGGGTTATTCGTCGATTTCCCTGGTCGCGGAAGGCCGTAGGGTGCGGCTCAGTTCAACATCAATGGCGGTCGGCAACACGGAGATGTCGCCCCCTTGAATTTGGCCACTGCCAACGGTTGCCACTGGCACAACTTGGATGGCACCGGCTTCAGCATAGGCGTTCAAATCAATAATCACCCGCACATCCTCGCGCACTAAAGTGGAGACGACAGGTTGCGGCCCGGTGACAATGACACTGACCGCTTGTGGGGCAATTACCGCATCCAAACCCTCCTGCAATCCAATCACCTCAATCGGGATGCTCTCAAACTGGCGGCTATCTGGAATCGGCTGAATACCCACGATGACCTCAATGCGTTGGCCGGTAATCAGGATTAACTCATCGTCGGGCAAATCAATCGCCACTTCGATTTGAAAATCGTCTGTATAGCTGCTCAGGTCAATCGGTTCTGTAAAGAGCGTGCCCGGTAGATTGGCCAGGTCTGCCGATGGCCCGGTGACAAAAACCGTTTCAGGTTCAATTTGCGGGGCAGACGTTAACGTATAGCCTTCGGGGAGTTCGCCCACGATGTTTGGTGTAACCCGTGCTTCCCGCACATCGCTGCGCTGTTCAACAGTAATCGGCAAAGTTAAGGTCGTTGGGTTTACTTCAATCTGCTCAACCGTTATACCGTTCGACCCGTTAGGCTCCGCAGGCAGGTCTGCCGGACGCAGTTCCTGCTCAATTTCGGTCGATTCACGATGTTGGCTTAAATCCAGCAAAAATTGCACTTCATCTACCCTGGCAACCTGTTCAGCCGGGCCACTAATCCGCGCCTGATTAATCTCTGGCTCGGCGACATTCACGTCCAAACTGGCAGGTGGGTCGGCTGTCCTGACCACGGTCACTGGCACAAAGCGCTCTTGTCGTCGTTCCAATTCAACACTGATCTGGGGCGGGTCAACGGTTATTGACACGTCTTCAACGCCCGCAATGCGCCCCTCAAGCGAAACGGTACGTACCCCTATATCGGTAACGTCGCTCAAGTCGGCAAACACCTGAACATCTGATGTGACAATCTCATCCAGCGTTTCCTGCTGTGCGTTAATAACCACACGGGCAGATGTCGCCGACTGATCGGTGGCGATGATGCTGGAATCGGTAATGAGCTGGATGGCAAAAGACTCTTCGGGTTCCATGGGCCGAATCGGATTGGTGTCCATTTCCGCTGTAATCCATACAATGACGGAGATGAACAGCGAGGCGGTAAACCAGATGAAGTTGCTCAGCAGGTTACGGTTCTGCCGAGTGGGAGCGGGCAAGTTGGTCATGACCCACGCAGCCCCCCAGCAAACGACCGTACTTGCTCACGTAAGCGTGCCCATACGCTGCCACGCCGGGTATGTTCTGGCGTGTAAAGCGCATTCAAGATCGTGGTCAGCCTCCGCCGGTCTAAACGTGAGATCATACGCCCGCCATTTGCAACCGAAATACGCCCCGTCTCTTCAGATACGACAACGCAGATGGCGTCACTAACTTCTGTAATGCCTAGCCCTGCGCGATGGCGCGTCCCCTGTTTCTTCTGGGGCAAGTTCCGGCTGGCAGAAAGGGGAAGAACGGCTGCGGCTGAGGCGATGCGCCCCGCACGGTTGATGATCACTGCGCCGTCATGAAGGTCGGTCTTAGGCCAAAACACCGTCAAGAGCAAGGCCGTAGTGACAAACCCGTCTACAGCAACCCCTGTGCGGACGAATTCCTCGAGGTTGCTCTCCCGCTCCAGCACAATCAGGGCACCGTGCCGCCGTTCGGAAAGGCGCTCGGCGGCGTTGCACACACTTTCAATGACCTGCGCGTTGGTTTCGGACGAGGCCTGTTGACTGCCAATAACACTGGCTCGGCCTAAACGCTCTAACGCCCGCCGAAGTTCTGGCTGAAAGATAACAGGAACGGCGACCGACAGGAAAAAAAGTGAGTTACTGAGCAGCCAACGCAGCGCTTGTAAGTTGAAGACGATGGCAAGAACCGTCACCACAGCCAAAATGAGCAGGGCACCGCGCAGCAGCGTTAGCGCCTGAGTGCCTCGAAATAGAAAGCTAATCAGGAAGAACAACATCGTCACGAGCGCGATGTCAACGAAGTCGCTCAGTGTGATGTCACGGATTGTCCACAGCAGTCCTTCCATTGAGCGTGTCCCTGTTACTTCTATGAGCAACCTAATTGGCTGAGCAACTGCTCGTACTTGTCTGCGTTTGGCGGGGTCAGCCTGATAATTTGCCGGATGGTGTCGCAAGCGTCATCGGCTAAACCCGCTTCCAGTTGCAAGTCAGCGAGTTTGTCCATTTGCTCAATGGCTTCGTCACGCCGGCCAAGCTGACGGAAAATGGCCGCTAACCGCGAGCGCAGCCCACTGTCGTCTGGGTAGGAGCGCACCAGGTCTTGCAACACATTCAGGATGTTTTTCACCTGTTTACGCTTAGCATAGCCACGCAGTAACTCATCAAGCTGCTTAATACCTTCGATTTGGTTGCCGATTTGCAGGTTGATGTCTACGAGGTTCTTGCGGGCCTTCTCGTCTGCCGGGTCAAGGGCGATGATTTCCTCATACACGCGCTGCGCACGACGCACATCCAAACGCAGCATATCAATGTCTGCCATTTGGTGCTTGACGTTGATGAGCTTGTTGGTGGGCAGTTGCACGCGGCCCATCAAACCGTCCGCCTCGATAAATGTATTGCGCGATGCTTCCAGGTTGCCCAGCTTGCGATAGGTGCTGGCAAGTTCGATGTACTGGTCAAGCGCTTCGTCTAGGCGCTCTTCGCCTTCTAGCAGGCTGATGAGATTGCGCCGCACATCAACGTCCAGTGGGGCCGTTTCCAAAACCTCGATCAAAATCGACGCTGCTCGACCGTTCTCGCCACGCACGCGATAGGTTTTGGCCACTGTGTTGTACTTGTTAATGGCTTGCCGCACGCGGCCTTCCAGCATCATCACCTCGGCCATCCGCACATGGATAGGCAAATAGGACGGGGCTTTCTCAATGGCGTATTGCGCTTCGTCTAGGGCTAACGTGTACAACTGCTGCCGGATGTAACGGTCAATCTTTGCAATCGACTCCGGTACGTCGTCGTCAATGGGTTGGGCCAGCCATTCCAACATGCCCTCGCCACCGCTCTCACGATTGACCTCAGCCAATTGATAGCCAACATCATGCAGGCGGCGCGTCCACTCGTTGCCACTAAGCAAGCCGACGAAACGGCGACACACGGCCTGCAACAGGTCATCGCTTTCCTTACGCTGCTTGATCGCGTCCTGCAAAGCCGGGTAAAGCTGGTGAACTTGCTCTATCTCGTGAACGTCAGTCGTGTAATCGCTCTCTGACATATATGCCGCCTGCGACAGATGTGTAGCGGCGGTCTGGTATTTGCCTTGGCGGAAGTGAACCTGACCCAGCGCGTGTAAAGCCCCAGCGCGCAGGCTATCATCCTGATACGCATCTCGCAGCGGATTAATCGCCTCAGCAGGCTGCTCACTCAGGAGGAGGAGCGCGCCAAGGTTCATGTTTAAGGCAGCATGTTGCAAGCTGCCGGATGCCCGTTGATAGGCATTAATGGCTTCACTATGCAACCCTTGCCGCTGGAATTCCATCGCCTGCAACGCTTCGACCCCACCGACATCGAATCCACCAGACATCATAATGTACTCGGCAAGCTGCGATAGCGCATCAGACATTGCCGCGCCCATCGGGCCAAGCGGATCGGCTGCTTCTTGCGCAACCGTCACCGTAGACTCTTCGGTGCCGATCTCTACAATCTGGCTCCAGTCGATGTTATTCGTTTTAGCCGCAGACGACGACTGCGTCCCTTGCACAGGGGTCGGCGCTTTGACCTCGCCGCCTGCTTTGGCAGCCTGCAACGCGTTGAGCGCTTCTGTGCTGCGGCGGTTGATCTGTAGGGCGCGTTGCGAGGCCTTTATCGCCTGGTCATAATCCCCGGAGCGGCTGAAGTTAAACGCCAGCATCAGGTATTGATAGAGTGCGCGGCGGCGGTCACCAATGCGTACATACGCTTTGGCCAACTTTGAGTGCAGCAGCACCAACCCTGGCGTTAGTTCTGTTGCCTTTTCCCAACTGCTGATCGCCTTGTCAATGTCACGCTGTTTGAGAAAAACATCAGCGACGTTGGCGTACTGCTGAGCCGCGTCTTTGAGCCGCCCCATCTTTTGCAGTACGTCGGCGCTCTTTTCCAGCGGAATCGGATCGTCTGGAGTGAGTTGGTGCGCACGATTGTACACACGCAGTGCCTCATTCAGTCGATCAAGCCGCAGCAGGGCAAACCCCAGGCTCAGGTGGGCGGTTGGGTCGTTGGGCGATTCCTGCAAGGCACGCCCATAGGCATTTGCAGCCTGCGTCCAATCCTGATTCCAGGCAGCTTCGTCGCCAATAAACATCTGTTCATGATACACATCTTGATTTTCAGACATTGGGGGTCCTCTTCAACTAACCCATGAGATCGACGAGCAATGCCTTTTGTGCGTGCAGTCGGTTTTCAGACTGTTGGAAAACGGCGGATCGTGGGCCGTCCATTACTGCATCGGTGATTTCTTCACCGCGATGCGCGGGCAAGCAGTGCATCACGATGGCGTCACTGCGGGCGTGGCTGAGCAGTTGTTCATTAATCTGGTATGGCCTAAAGTGCCGGAGTTTTTCGTCCCGCTGGCTTTCCTGGCCCATGCTCACCCAGGTGTCTGTATAAACAACGTGCGCGTCTTGCACCGCTTCATTCGGATTTGTGTAGCCTTTAATGTTGACAGGCCTGTCAGTCACTTCGGCAACAGCTTTTTCCCACACCGTTTGTGGCAGCCCATACTGCGGTGGCGTTGCGATTGCAAAGTCTGCACCAAGCTTAACAGACGCTAACATGAGCGAGGCTGCCACATTGTTACCGTCGCCCACATAGGCGATTTTTAATCCCTCTATCTGGCCAAACGCCTCATACACAGTCAGCATATCGGCCAACGCTTGGCATGGGTGCCGGTCATCACTCAGGCCGTTAATCACCGGCACAGTGGCCTTAGCAGCCAGTTGTAGCAGGTGCCCATGCTGGAAGACACGCGCCATGATCCCATCAACATAGCCAGAAAGAACCTGTGCCACATCCGTGATGCTTTCGCGCTGCCCGAGTTGAATTTCATCTGGGCCTAGCATCACCGCATGCCCCCCAAGCTGAAACATGCCCACATCAAATGATGTTCGGGTTCGCAATGACGGCTTTTGAAAGACCATGCCCAGCGTTTTACCCGCCAGTAGCGGCCTTTGTTGGCCATCCTTCATTGCTTGCTTGAGTTCGTGGGCACGGTCGAGCAGGCCCATAATGTCGCTAGACCGCCAGTCTGCCAAATCGAGAAAATGACGCATACTTATCCTATCTTATGGGTGCGGGTGGATTCGGGTGACAACTTAAAAATGCGCCCCCCATCAAGCGCACCAGCCGCGTGTCGTCCATACAAAATTATAGCACATGCCCGCTAATTTCACATGACCCGCGCTGACCGCGATTCAGCATCCGATGATTCTGTTTACCGGGCACAGCCTACAAGACGTTGGTACCAGCATCCGTGCTAAGTTTTCACAAAAACTGTATACTTAGCCTCAAGCAATCTTAACAGCGCACGGCCTTGCCAGTGACTGAACGCGAAGAAACGAGGATCAACGTGGCTTCTGAACGGTATGTACTCAATCACTTCTACTATGGCCAATTCGTCAGGGACGGGCGGCCCGGAGGTGACTTGCGGGTGCTGGCTAAAACGCAGGGGGTCACGGATGACGTGGTGGCGGAAGCACTGCGCCTGGCCTTTTTGCCCCCAACCAAGGTCAAAGGCGAGGGGGGCTGGGCGATTTTACGCGGGCGGCAGCACATCCCGTTCCTGTTCGTGGAATCTGAAGTTGGTGAAGCGGGCCAGTCCGTATTGCACTATGTGATTATGCCATCGGAGTCGGTTCGGGCGCTCTCTGGCAATTTGCGTGTCTTCAACCCTGTATTGAACATCCCTGCACCCGAATACGACGGCATCGGCAACAAGTTAAAGCCGCTTGAACTCAACGGCGTCACCCCTTCCAGTGCAGAGCAAGAAGTTGACGACATTCTCGACTTCATGATGGCCACACACAACCGTATGCATGTGATGGAATCCCTGTTGGGGGCGGTTGTTCGCGGCACACCCGTATGGATTGCCAACGCCCCTCAAGATGCCAACCAACGGCTGATTTTTCTATCGGGTCTGCTAAACCTGCTGCCGCCGTCCGTGCGTTTTGCCGTGACCTACGCCACGCATACGCTGCCCTCGACCCAAATAGATGTGCAGATTCGCTTCATCACCGATGCATCCGAAGCGCCCGCCGACACAGTCGTTTACAACTGGCAGGATGGCTCCTTCGCAGGGCCAGAAATTCAAGAGGGATACAGTCGCTTTATCGTGAGCCAACTGCGCCTGGATGCTGAACTCGTCGTCCAGCAAACGCGCCGCCTCACACAGGTCGCGAGTTGGCGCGTAAAGGAAGGTGACCGCCTGGCGGATGCCCTCGCCTACGCCTCCCAGCGGTTGAGTACCGACGACGCCGTATTAAACGGCCAGCCCGTTGAAGTCAGTGATACGGCTGATATGTTGGCGAATGACCCTACACTCAGCGATGACCTGCGGCTGGCCTATGCTCGCCACTTGATGTCGTTTTCAGTGGCGCTGGGTGAACTGGAACATGCTGAGCCACTGGGCATTATGCTCGGCCAAAGCGCTGACTTAGCCGAAACCGCTTATAACCGCCTGCGTGAAGCCACGACGCAAGGTGTGGCAGGCGATGTATACGATCTGATGGCAAAGTGGCTGCAAAATCCGTTGGGGCCACAAGGCCAACAATGGATCAATTTAACTCACACTGCGGCTACAGTCTACTTTCAGGATATGATTGACGCCGGGGATGTGCCCGAAATCATCCTGTTTTTGCAAGACGTGGATAAGGCGGGAATCGCGGTCAATGCAGACAGGCTGATGCCCAAGCTGCTAGATATGGCGAAGCCCATTGCACCGGGTGATCGACGCTTGGCCGCCCGCGTGTTTTTGTACAGTTGCCGCTACGCGCCGCTCAGCGACATTGCTAATTTGCTGAATAACCCGCAATTTACCCGCCATCTGCCAGATGACACACAGGAATTCCTGGCACTCCTGCAAGACCGTGCCCCCATCACCAAAGCGAACACCCTCGTAAACGCTGTACGCAGCTTCAAGGCCGCCCGCCGACTCATCCTGGTGCGCATGATTGAGTTGGCAATGTCGCGTGGGCATCCCGAAGTCATTGATGAGAATGTGCTAAAGCAGCTCGTCGTGATCGGCGGGACAGAGTTAGGTGACCGGCACGCCGATGTGCTGTTCCATGTGGTAAAAACGCTGTCTACAGACGACAACTTGCCGCGTTTATCTGCATCCGAACAACGCCTGGTGCTGGCGATATTGTTAGCACTAGGAGCCTATAAAGACCTTGCGGGCGAGATGCTGCGCCACTCGCGGTTGCTGTATGGGCCAGACGAGCAAACCGCCTACGCCCAGATGGTTCAGCAACTCTTTAGCGACTATCCCATTGCACCAGACGACCTGTTAGAAGCCCTCGGCATTATTGACGCAAACGGCATTAAATCGCTGCCACTCGTCATGGTGCATACGGGCGCAATCCGCGCCCAAAAAGAACCTAGCGAAGCCGCCGACCGTGCGGCTGCCAACGCAACCGAAATGCTTGAGCGCCAACCGTCGCTGCTGAGCGTGATGCCGATGGACGGAATGCAAACCCTGGTCGCCTATCACCTGCGGCGGCGCGATGTAGACGCCCTGGAGCGCACGGCAGTTTTATTGCCAGATGTGGCTACCCGCTATGGCACCCGCACTGTCAAGATGATGGGGCAGATTTACCAGAGCCTGAACTGGGACGAACGCTTGCAGGCAAGCCGCCTGGAAATGTTACGCCGCTACGTTCGCAATATTGACCCAGAGGAGGCTCAAGTTGCCGTCAGTGGGCTAGGTCAGGCACTCGGTGAAGACGTTCACAGCCAACTCAACGCGGTAAACGCCATCAAACAGTTGACCGATAGCCAGCCCATCGAAGATTACGCCGCGCAATTGCATCGAGCGGCTGACTTCCTTCATGACACCGCTGCTGCCTACGTCAACGGGCGCAATTTGCCATCCATTAAATCGCTTGTCACCGACCTCGACAGCCTGCCCGGTGGCCTAAGCGATAAGGAGCGCCGCCAACTGGCTCAGCACCTGATTGATGTTGGTCAACTTATGCTGCAACTGGGTGAGCGTCACCGCAGCGTGCGCAACAGTAACAGCGATGCCCGGATTCAAGCGCTGATCAAAGCAGAGGCTGACCCACAGAGCGCTATTGAATTGCTCCAACTGATGAGCAGTCATCTGGCGGAGGGTGAACGGCTTAGCATCCCCGTCGCGGAACAGACGCATCCGAGGCCATTACCCAGTCGCAGCGGGCCAATCCTGGCCGAGGAACTCACGGTCACACGCGCCGTGTTGATGGCAATGGTTCGCGTTGAGCCTGGTACGGACGCAAATGCTGTACAGGCAGAGTTCTTAAGCCGATGGTACGCAGTGAGTGCAGAGGAGCGTAAGCGCCTGGGAGATAATTTTGCCAAGGATTTGCAGCGCGTGGCAAAAATCGTGCCCATGATTGCTGGCCAGGGGGATGCACGCGCCCTGGAGGAAACTGGCTTGGGCCGTCGCCTGGAAAACAACCGCGCCAAACCGCGCAACACAATCGAATTCTACCGCTTTGCATCAGGCTATTACACGGCACGCTCCTGATGCGACCTAACTTCACTGTCAAGTAAGTACACAGGCAAAACACCGTGTCAACGACCACCAGCTAGAAGCTGGTGGCTTGGAAAGCGACTGAAAGTCGCCTG
>CAWUJQ010000073.1:0-15825 GCA_963922445.1 uncultured bacterium | reverse complement strand
CTCACCACGAACACGGATGAAAACGCCATCGCTGCTGCGGCAAACATCGGTTGGAGCGCGCCCGCCATTGCCACCGGAATTAGGATGATATTGTACACAAACGCCCAGAATAAGTTCTGGTAGATCGTGCGCATCGTCATTCGGCTCAGGTCGAGCGAACGCGCTACGCCACGCAGGTCACCGCTCATTAGCGTTACGTCCGAAGCTTCCATAGCAATGTCCGTACCCGTGCCGATAGCGATGCCAACATCTGCCTGAGCCAGAGCGGGCGCGTCGTTGATGCCGTCGCCGACCATTGCCACAACCTTGCCCTCGGCTTGCAGCGACTTGACCGCTTCTGCCTTATCCTCAGGTAGCACATCCGCCAATACGCGATCCACACCGACCTCGCTTGCAATGGCCTGCGCCGTGCGCTGATTGTCCCCCGTCACCATCACGACTGCTAAGCCAGCAGATTGCAACTGTGCGATGGCCTCCCGTGAGTGGGCTTTGACCGTGTCTGCAATGCCGAGTACGCCAGCCATGACACCATCAACCGTCACAACAACGGCTGTGCGCCCTGCGGACTGCAACCGCTCAATATCAGCGTCAACCGGTTGTGTGTCGTGCCCCTGTTGGGCGACATGGCGCGGGCTACTGATTTGTACCCACTGCCCGTCGATAGTGGCTTGCACACCGCGCCCGGATAGGCTTTCGAAACCATCTGGTTCGCTGAGTGGGAGGCCAGCTTGTGTTGCCGCTTTGACGACCGCCTCACCGAGTGGGTGTTCGCTGCCGCGCTCAACGCTGGCTGCAAGCCGCAGCACGTCGTTTGAGTCCCAACCCTGTACGGGAATGGTATCGGTTACAGTCGGCTCACCCTTGGTAATGGTGCCCGTTTTGTCTAGCGCGACAACCTGTACCCGGCGCGCTGTTTCCAGGGCTTCGCTGCTCTTGAACAGCACGCCCAACTCTGCACCCTTACCCGTCCCGACCATAATCGCGGTGGGCGTGGCAAGCCCAAGGGCACACGGGCATGCAATAACCAGTACGGCAACCGCGTTGATGAGTGCGGCAGTAAAACCAACACTAGCGATGAGCCAGCCAACAAATGTCAGTGTTGCCAGAACGATCACAATGGGCACAAACACCCCACTCACCTGGTCGGCAATGCGCTGGATAGGCGCTTTGCTGCCCTGCGCTTGCTGTACCAGTCGAATAATCTGGGCGAGGGCGGTTTCTGCTCCCACTTTGGACGCTTCTATGGTGATGCGGCCCTGTTTGTTCACGGTTGCGCCGATAACCTCACTGCCTGCTGCTTTGTTGACGGGCAGGCTTTCACCCGTCAGCATGGACTCATCCACAGCCGAGCGGCCTTCGATAACGATGCCATCAACAGGTATACGTTCACCGGGGCGTACAATCACGCGGTCACCTGGAACGACATCCTCAATGGGAACTTGCTGTTCAACGCCGCTGCGCACGACGGTCGCGGTTTTCGGGGCCAACCCGATGAGCTTCTTAATCGCTTCGCTGGTGCGACCCTTAGCCCGCGCTTCCAGATATTTGCCGACGGTAATCAGCGTGAGGATAACGGCTGCGGTTTCAAAGTATTCTGCGTTGGCTTGCGGAGAGATCCGCCCCAATACAATCGCAATCAATGCGCCCACACTGTAGATATACGCTGCCAGCGCGCCCATAGCCACCAGCACATCCATGTTGGCGGTGCCGTTGCGCAGCGCCTTGTAGCCGCTAACGATGTACTGCCGCCCGACGATGACCAGGACAGGCGTGGCCAGCGCACCGAACACAAACGGCCAGCCGCTCCACATCAGCCAGGGAAAAGCGGTCATGATTGGCTCAAAGTTGTGCATGAAGTGGCGCAGCATACTCAGCACAAACAGCGGAACCGTAAATACCGCGCCGATAGTAATCAGCCGCTGTTGGCGCTCGATTTCCGCCTGCCGTGCCAGCGCCTCGGCGTCTTCGGGGGCTTCCACTCCGGTCGTATCTACTATACCATACCCGGACTTTTCGACGGCTGCGATAATGTCCCGGCGGCTGACGGTGCCCGGCACATAGCGCACGGTGGCGTGTTCCGTTGCCAGATTGACGGTCACATTCAGGATGCCGTCTTGTTTGGTGATGGCGCGTTCTACGTTACGAACACAGGCGGCGTACGTCATGCCGGTAATTGGGAGGTCGATTTCTGCGGTTGCCACACCATACCCGGATTTTTCCACGCGGGCGACGAGGTCCGTTAGCTTGAGTTGCGATGCGTCATAGCTGACGCTTGCTCGCTCAGTGGCAAAATTGACGACGGCTTCGTCTACGCCGTCCTGTTTGTTGAGTGACCGCTCAACATTGCGCACGCAAGCGGAGCAGGTCATCCCTGTAATCGGGAGGTCGATTTGTGTTTGGGTCGTCATTAGAACTGCTTTCTGCTTCCTAGCTGAGATACATTAGCGCTCGTTTACAAAATGGATGCTTTGATGCTTGTTACCTCTTACGGTGAGAATCTATTTGGGTGACCGCTGGCGTTGCATAAGACTTTGTGAATCACGTTATTCTCTGTTTGACGGCACCCCTGCTCCACGGTCATAATCCCCTCAAATCACAAGCGACTGAACTGGAGCAACACATGTCACTCACACTCAACAGCACAATTACACTCAACAACGGCGTCGAAATGCCACGCTTTGGCCTGGGCGTTTTTAAGACGGAAGTGGGCGAAGAGACCGAAAACGCCGTCAAGTGGGCGTTGCAGGCAGGCTACCCGGCAGTGGATACGGCTGCGTTGTATCGCAATGAAGCCGAAGTTGGCACGATGGTTCGATCCGGTATTGTGCCGCGTGAAGATGTCTTCGTGACAAGCAAGGTATGGGTAGACGACCTTAGTTACGAGGGCACCAAAGCGGCGTTTGACGCAAGCCTGGAAAAGCTTGGCTTCGATTATGTTGACCTGTACCTGATTCACTGGCCGGTAAACGACTGGCAGGGTGCGTGGCGCGCACTTGAAGAAGCCTACAAGGACGGGCGCACACGGGCCATTGGGGTGAGCAATTTCATGCAGCATCACCTGACCGAACTGCTGGATATGGCCGAAATCAAGCCGACAGTAAACCAATATGAATGCCACCCGCGCTTGCAGCAGCCCGACTTGCTCAAATTCTGCCATGACAACGACATCCACGTCACGGCATGGGCACCCATTATGAAGGGCCGCGTGCTAGACATGCCCGAAATTGTCAAGATCGGCGAGAAGTACGGCAAATCCGCCGTGCATGTGACGCTGCGTTACCTGCTGCAACTCGACATTATCGTCATCCCCAAGTCTGCGAAGCAGGAGCGCATTGAGACGAACAAAGATGTGTTCGACTTTGAACTCACAGACGAGGAAATGCAGGTGATGCGTTCGCTAGACGCAGGTGAGCGCGTCGGCCCACACCCGGACGAGTTCGGCAAGTAGCGGCGTGAGGGGCGTGCTGTTTGCACCGCACGCCCCGTCCACCACTACGCCTCTTGCGGTGGGTACTCGATTTCGACCAGTGTGGCTTTGATCTGCTCCCACGATGCCGGGTCACCCCACTCCACGACAACCTGCTTCGTATCCACAGCAGCCTTGACGGACGCCACGCCCGCAATGTCACTCACTTCGTTTTCAATGGCACGTACACAGCCATCACAGCCGATAGCCGGGACGGTGAATGTCTTTTGTTCCATGTTCCGATCCTTCAGTTAGCAGTAAATACAAACCAAGTGTACCGCCGTCCGGTTGGCTGTCAACATGGACGAATGTCAGCAGATTGGTGTGATAAGTGCTATTGGTATAACCGCTGCGCCTCAATAGCCTCGGTGTAAACTAACTCTCGATTGATGTAGATGTCCACCGTCCATGTACCCAGCTTGCCCTGGTCTATCGGGTGGAACCAGTACAACGACGCCGCTTCCTGGAAGAAGCGTTCCGTTTGATAGCTGCGCTGCACGCTATCTGGGTCAGTGAAAATAAAGTGAATGCGTGTGTCCTCACCGTCTAGATTGTCCAGCAGCAGGCCCACCCCAATCGAATCACCGGGCGTGAAGTAACTGCGTGACTGGCTCAGCCAGCAGCTTTCCAGTTGCCCGCGATACTCGAACAAAAAGCCCTGCCGTGCGAAGGGGTCCCAGCACGCATCCATCGAAAACTTCGGGTTCACAACCACCGTCCGCACTGTGCCGGGGTCAATTACGGGGGGCTTGACGAAGTTCGGGTACAGCATCCGGCTAACGATGGGTGACAGGGACAGCAAATACTGATTAATCACGCCGTTTTGCCCTGTCGTTGGGGGTTGTAGGTTGGGTGCGTTCAGGTCGAGTTGGCGAGCAAACACAATGGCAATAGCAGTGGGGTTGCGCTGCTGGTCGGGCAAGTTGTCAAACATCACGTTGACCTCGGCGCGCAGGCCCGTGTCGAAGCCATTTTTAGCGCCCACGCTGATGCTGCCAGGGATGCCCTGTGTGGTGTACTGGCGCTGCGTCAGCAGCATGGACCCAAACACCCAGCGTGCGACCTGGCCATCAACCGTATCGAGGGGGGCATCGTTGGCTAGCTTGAGCATGTACTCGGCCAGGGCGCGGGGCGTGGCGCTGTTAAAGTCAGTCGTATTAAAGTAGAGCGCGTTGGCTTCGATCTCATCGGCGTAGGTGTAGCGGGGAAGTTCGCTGAAATACGTGTCCAGGCCAGTGGTTCCCTCAGAGCGGTAGAAACGCGAGGCCATCGAAATCGGGACGGTGCCCCACGTTTCGTCCAAAAAGGCCAGCTTTTGTCGGTCAACTTCGCTGTAGGGGATGACCTTGCCAATGTTATCGATCTCAAGCGCCTCAACATAGGCGTCTACCGTTTCCCAGCCCATTGCATCCATGACCATCCACGTCGCGGCGTTGTCGCTGCAACTAATCATAATGTCGCTGAGTTCACCGAGCGTCACCTGCTCATTAAGGACGCCACCATTCAGGCAGTCATTGCGCCCACCCATCCAGTAACGTTCACTAAACGTCAGCGGCGTGTCAAAGGCAATGGTTCCGCCGGATTCAAGAATCATTTCGTAAAGCGCCCCAGCCACAAACACCTTGGGCACACTGGCTACTGGGAACATGGTGTCTAAGTTTTCCGCACAGCCGGAGCCGGTTTGCAAGTTCAGGATGACGGCCCCAACCATAATGTTGTCATCGGGGGCAGCGGCAGTGAAGTTGCAGTTGGGCAGTGTATCTAATACGGGCGTGGGCTGGGCGTGGCTGAGCCTGACACTGCTCAGCAGGGTGATTGTTACAATAAAAATCGGGATTAGCCGGGTCATAGCGCTTGAATGTACTCTTTTTCCCCATCAAGTGGTGTGGCCTGCTCATAGCGAAAGCATAGCATAAAACTGGCCCGCGCACGGCAAATTTCGCTGTACTTACCCGCAAAAAACAGTAGACTAGCCGCGCTATATTCCAAAACTGAAACTGTCCTATGCAACCCATCCGATTTTTGCACAACCGCCTATGCACGTCTCTAGCGCTCGTCCTAACGCTAATCGCGCTGATGTATACATCACAGGTCACGGGGGCTACGCTGGAATGGCTGCACAGCGATTATGGCGTTCGCCGTTGGCAGTTTATGGCGTATTACACGGTGTGTGGGGGCGTGTTGGTGTTGGCATTTGTGATGGAACCGCTCTTGCGCCGTGAGCTGCGTCAGAGTGGTGCGCTGAGTGGTGTGGTTTTGTTGGGCTTGCTTGTGGCCGGATTGAGTGTGTTATGGTTGGCCGATGACCAGCCGTTCCGGTTGTTTAGAGGCGTGCCCATCGTCTCGGTGGCGATAGCCTACACCGTGGCAATGGCTGCGCTGACGGTATTGCTAGCAGTCGATGCTCCATTGGCGGCCCCGTCGCGCCGCATGATGCGCTATGCAACGGCGTGGCTCGCGGTGATGATTGTTTCGCTCGTTGTGGCGCATGGGGTCAGTGTGGGGCACTTTGCGCGCCTTGATGATGTATTTGACGAACTGATGCTCACGGGTAATATGACGAATTTCGCCACGAATGGGCGGCTCACCTCATCGTTCCTCAACGAAGTGTATGGCACGTTTGACCCCTCGACGCCGCGTTACTTTTTGGCGGGCGGGTTGTACCTCCGTCTATTGGGTGACCAATCCCTGACCGCGCTGCGGTCTTGGCCGCTGGTAGTCGGCATGGTTGGCACGGGACTGATGGCGCTTGTCTTGTGGCGTGAACCGGGCCTGCGCCTGTGGCAGCGCTTGCTGGGATTGGTTTTGCTGCTTGCGGGCAGCGCCTACGTGCGCATGACGCACAATATGCGCATGGATATTGGGTTGGTGGTGTATGCGACGTTGATGGTGCTGCTTGTGATGACGGCAGTTCGGTCACCAAAACCAGGACGCCTCTACTTTATAGCCGGGCTTATATTGTATATCGGCCTGGAAACACAGTCCTTTGTCGCCTTGCTGCATGGCGTGGCCTATGGCCTGGTCATGTTGATACAAGTGGCAATTGCACACCGTGACCCGTGGTGGCAGCAGTTGCGACGCAGCGCCATTCCCTATGCCATTGGTGCGGCAGTAGCTTGTACGCTGTTCTTGATTGTGCATTTTGTGCCAGAGACGCAAGACCGCATTGTGGCCGTGCGTTCCTATGGCGAGATTTACGCCGATACGACCCACTCCGTCGGGCAGGGCTTCCCGCTACGGCACTGGCCGCGGTCGTTTCGGTTTAGCCTTTTGCTTTCGCCCGTGGAGCCGTTCGTTATCGCCGGGACGCTGGCCCTGAGCCTGTTTGCCGTACCTGTGCGCATCCGCTGGTTCGCGATCACAGCGACGCTTTCTGTCCTCTTGAACTGGGCGCTGCTCAACAACGCTCATGGCTACAATAACGTCGTGCTGCCTATCGTGGCATTATGTGGGGCTTACCTCGTCCGGCATCGCTTTGCGTTGATGGCCGTGGTCTTTGTATTGCTGCCCGCCTACGTCGCAGCCCCCGTACATGACATGGTTCACGCCACGCGTGCCGAACGCAATCAGCAGCTTATTCGTGAGTTGAGCCTGTTAGATTGGCGCATCCCGGATGGGGCGCATGTGGTTGGCAGTGACGTGTTCTGGATTGTGTTGCAGCAGCGCACCCAATACACGGGCGCATCGGCCCTCAAATACATTGGCTTTCGCCACAATGTGGACGATCTGTCACCCGATATACTGGCCTACCTGAATCCAGACATTGTGATATGCAACCCGGATAACGAAAGTTGGCTGTGCAGCATCGCAGACGAACACTACACAGCAGAGCCGATTGTATTTGACATCACCGACGCAACGTATCACGTTTATCTGCCGGAGGGCAGCGGATAGCTACGATGCCTCCATCGTGCCCAGCGCGTAATAGCCCTGTACCGCTTGGAAAAGCTGCTCCAAGTCGAGATACTCATCCGTGATGTGCGCGTGGTGTTCAAACCCTGGCCCATAGCCGATAGTCGGCTTGTTGGCACGGCCTTTGCTGTAACTGCCATTGGTGCAATAGCTGTAGTGATGCAACTCGTCAGTGCCGAGCGCTTGCTTGGCCTTTAGCACAAACGGATGATCGTCTGCCATTTGCCATGCTGGGGCGAAGGTTTCTTGTTCCAGGACGTGGCCGGTGTAACAGGTGAATTGGCCGTCGATGATGTGTGCTTCCGCACGGAACGCCGGGTCGGCAGCGGCCATACGATCAATCACGGCTTGAATCGGCGCGAGTGCGTCGTCTACCGTTTCGCCCAGCAGCAAGCGGCGATCATACTTGACGGTACACAGGTACGGCACCACGCTAACGTTGGGGTAGGGCGTTGAAATCGCCGTGGTGGGTTCCAAGATGCCCAAGCCGAGGACGTCGTCGGTTGGCGGTTCGATTTTGTCCAGTTCGACGGCCAGCCGTGCCATGTGACGGAAGGCATTGATGCCAACCTGCGGGCTGCTGGCATGGGCGGATTTGCCGTGTGTTTTTACAGCGATTTCCGCTCTGCCACGCTGCGCCGAAATCAGCTTGAGCGCGCTTGGCTCACAGATCACCACGAGGTCGGGTATATAAAACTTCATCGGGCCTGCCAGCGCAACCCCCTCAAGATGCTCTTCCCCCACAGATGCACAGACAAAAGCTGTGCCACGCAGCGTGCCGTCTGCTTTGGCCTGCGCTAACCCCACCATGACCGCCGCCAGTGGGCCTTTCATGTCTGTGCTGCCGCGCCCGTAAATCTTATCTTCCACAATCTCACCGCCGAACGGGTCTTGCGTCCACTGGCTCACATCGCCTTCTGGGACGGTGTCAATGTGGGCGTCGTACAGCACAATCGGGCCGAGCCTGCCAGCAGACAGCTTGCCAATGACGTTGCCACACTCATCAATGCGGATGTCTTCAAAGCCAAGCTGGTTCATCCACATGGTAACGACATCGGCCATGCCATCCTCCTGCCCGGAGTAGCTTTTGACGCGAATCATGGATTGACAAATCGCCAGAACCTGGTCTTTCAAATCAGCGGTGAGTTCGAGTTTTGACATGGTGAGGGTGCCCCTTGTGCGCCAAACATTTTTTGGTGGTTAAGTCTACTCTGAGTTAGAATTTTCTGCGAAAAGTCCTGTTCACCAAATTGATCTGTTCAATGACCCGATATAAAACGCTGTTTACCACCCAGCGCGGTGAGCGCCATCAGAAAATTGCGCTAGAAGCCGCTCCGCCGGAGCTTGACGTGACGCTGCTGCGTGACCCGGACAGCGCAACGCTGCGGGCTGCGCTGGAAGACTCCGTGTACTGGATCAGTGAGCGTGCGGGCCTGATTGACGCGCAACTGATTCTGGAAGCGCCGCACCTCAAGCTGATTCAACGGCTAGGCCGCCTAACGGAAGACATTGACCTGAATACGGCAAAAGCACGTGGCATTGCAGTCGCCTATTTACCCATTCCGAGTGTGATTCGCGTGGCAGAACACGTGATTATGCAGGCGTTGGTGCTGGCGAAACGGGCCAAACAAGTCGAACAGGTAGCAGTCGCAGCGTCCGGCGAGTGGGGGGATGCCGCCCGCACGACGGAAGATGTATTCAACTATAACTGGTCGCAGCAAACGGACATCGCCACATTATGGGACGCCAAAGTTGGCATCCTGGGCATGGGTGAAATCGGCATCGAAGTCGCGACCCGCCTTGTGGGTTGGGAGTGCGTGCTGTTTTATCACAAGCGCAGCCGCTATTCCGAAGCGATTGAAGATAAGCTGGGACTGCTGTACGCATCCAAGAAGCAAATTCTCAAATCGTGCGATGTGGTGATTAACCTGCTACCCTACTCGCGCTACACCGATCAATCGCTCGATGCAGAATCGTTCGCGATGATGAAACCGGGGGCCATCTTCGTGAGTGCAGGCAGTGGCAGCGTCATTGATGAAGCTGCGCTTGCCGAAGCTGTCAAAAGTGGCAAGCTGGCGGGCGCTGCCCTGGATACCTATGAATATGAACCGATTCAACCAGACAACCCGCTGATTGCGTTGGTACGTGAGGGCAAAAACGTGCTGCTCACGCCGCACACGGCGGCGGCAGGCGGTGATGCTGGCCGTACACGCGACTACGAAAACATCCTGCGGCACATCAAGGGTGAGCCGCTGAAGTATCAGGTAATTTAACGACTCAATCTACTGATTGGAAAACCAAACTATGTACGATCTCGTTATCAAGAACGGGCGTGTCGTCAATGCAGACGCCAGCTTTGACGCCGATGTCGCCATCAACGGCGAAACTATCGCAGCGATTGGCAAAGACCTCGCCGGGACGCGAGAAATCGACGCGACCGGGAAGCTGGTTACGCCGGGAGCGATTGACGGCCACGTCCATATGCAGATGACGCTGCCCGGTGGCCCCACCTCCACGGATACATTCTTCACGGGCACGCGCTCAGCAGCGTTTGGTGGCACCACGACGATTATCGACTTTGCAGAGTGCCGCCGCAGGGAATCTATGGCCGATTCTTTAGCCCGACGCCGTGCGGAAGCTGACCCACAGGTGGTGGTCGATTACGCGCTGCATATGACCGTCGGGCCAACCGAAATCAACAAGCTCGACCAGATTGCAGGGCTAATTAATGACGGTTGTGTAAGCTTCAAGCTGTATATGGCCTATGGGTTTTACCTTGATGACGGCCAACTACTCCAGGCGATGCAAAAAATCGCCCAGGGGGGTGGAATGGCCGTTATCCACGCGGAAAACTGGCCCGCGATTCAAGCCCTGGTTGCAGATAACCTCGCAAACGGTAACACCTCCCCGGTGTATCACGCGGCGAGCCGCCCCATAGCACTCGAAGCCGAAGCCGCTGCGCGGGCCATTGAGTTGGCTACCTATGCCAGGATGCCGCTGCATGTGTTCCACGTGGGCAGTGATGATGTTGTAGATCGAATCGCGGCGGCGCGGGCGAAAGGCTTACCCGTCACTGCCGAAACATGCCCGCAGTACCTGCTGCTGACGGAAGACCTGTACAGCCGCAGTGGGGTAGACGGCGCGTTGCCAGTTTGCGCGCCGCCGCTGCGCTCAGAATATCACCGCCAGAAGATGTGGGAAGCACTGGCAACCGACCGCCTACAAATCGTCGCGACCGATCATTGCCCGTTTACCATTGCGGAAAAGCAGCGCGGCATCAACGCAAACGACTTTACCAAGATTCCCGGTGGCATTCCGTCAGTGGAGCTGCGCTATCCGCTGCTGTATAGCTTTGGTGTGGATGACGACCTGTTCACGGAGAATCAGTGGGTGCAGATGTGTTGTTCACGGCCTGCGCACATCTTCGGGCTTAAGAACAAGGGGGTGATTGCGCCCGGTTATGATGCAGACATTGTGATTTTTGACGGAGATACCGAGTGGCTGATCGAACCGGATACGCTGCACGACGCAAGTGATTGGACGCCATACAACGGCACGCGCATGGGCGGGCGGGTGATTTCGACTTTTGTGCGGGGCAAACCCGTTGTGCAAGATGGCGAGTTTGTCGGCGCGCAGGGGAGTGGGCAGTACGTCAAGCGGGCGCTGTAAGGGTGGCGGGGAGCCTGTACCCGCCACCCGATTTGTTGTTATTGGCGTACGGTGATAGTCATCAGGTCATCTGTAATGGCGATATCAGTTACGGTTCCGCCACCCTGATTCCCGTTGAGGCCTTGTGTGAGCGCTCCTGTTGCTTGGTTGCTTGATTGCAGGGCTGCGCCGTCAACAACGAAGCCGTTGAGCGTCAGGCCATCGACCCGCCAGTTGAGTTGACCGCCGCGAATTTCTGGGATTAGCGTTACCGCACCGCTGTAGGGGTTCCCGTTCTCACTTATGCCAATGGCATTGAGCACGACTTGTCCCGGCTGCATATCGACTGTGATGCTGACGACGTCTTCAGTTGTGTAGGCAGCAAGGGCTGCGTTGACCTCAGCTTCGTTCACGGTGATAAGTGCAATTGGATCGCTTGTGCCAGTTCCTTGCCCAGTGATGTCCCAGTTAAAGGTGATCATGCTGTCGGTAATCACGACTTCTGACAGACCGCCGTCATTGGTTAGGCCACTGAAGTAGGCCTGCCACACCGTCGCTAGTGAGTTGGCTAGTCCGCCTTCGGCATCAAGTGATGCCTCAATGCGCCAGGTTACGCGGTCATTGACCGTTGTTGGAATGATGGCATAGGACAAGTTGGTTGGCTGCTGTGTGCGGGTGATGTTGACGACTGCCTGTCCTGGCTGCAAGTCCACATTGATGCTGCTGACTGTGGGGTCTTGTGGGTTGGTTACCCAGTCCATCTGATTAATGTTGCCCTCGGTGAAGGTCAGGCTCAGTTGGTCGTTTTCCAGGGCAAGCGTCGGATCACCTGGGTTTTCGGACGCCCATTCCATTGTGATTTGCGTATCGGTTACAATGACACTGACGAGCTTGCCTGCGCCCACTTGTTCGTTGAGGTAGCTGTCTACCGCTTCACCCGACCTGGCAACATTCGGATTGTTGCTATTGTCGATGGGGATTTCGAGTTCGTTGATGGTCAGTAGGGTCGCTTCGGTTTCCAACTGACCGTCGGCTCCCACTGATGGGATGAGCGTTAGCGTGAATGTCGTGGTGTTACCGCGCTGTCCGGTTGTATCGAGGCGAATAATGATTTGGCCCGGTCGCAGGTCAACGGAGAGGTCGCTGTTGGGATTATTGTTGTTTGCCCGCAGCGCTTCGTTGATGACATCTTCCGAGAGCGTGAGGCGGTTGGTGCCGTCCTGAGCATGTGCCAGCGATGGCAGGAACATCAGGGCTGCAAAAACGCCGACGATCAGTCCGGTCAAGGTGCGTGTATTCAGTGACATAGTATTTGCTCCTTTTGATTGATTTGGACTATTGAGTGACTTGTAACGCTTTTATGATGTGGGGGCGCAACTCATAAGAAAGCTCTACGGAAGGCCCAACTGCTCCGGTCAAAGGTAGCCCGCGCCGCGCAATGACCCCGTAATAACCTGCTTCGACGTCAATCCAAGGGAACCAACCTAAGCCACCACCGCTAGACACGATGAGGGTGTTGTTGCAGGCGTCTGTCCATCCAGATTCGTCGTAGCACTCGCGCCAGACGCCCAGCCCGTAATGCCAGTAATCTTGTAGCGGGGAAGCCACGATTTCGATGGGTTCCGCCGTCCAGTCCTGGTACATCGCAGATTGCGAATCGGCCAGTAGGTCCCCAGTCAACAGCGCCTGTAGAAACATTGCATAGTCATTCGCCGTCGAAACAGCGCCACCCGCCAAAAACGGATTTGTCGTACTGGGCCGCTCATAGCGTGTGGTTGTACTCATGCCCACTGGATCGGCAATGAGTTCACGAAATAGGTCATTGAAGGGTTGGTCAGTTGCTTTTGAAGCCATGACTCCCGCAATGTGCATGTGGGTGGAACTATAGAAGAATGATGTTCCTGGTTCGTAACGGTGATAATCTTCGTAGATTTCACGAGCGCAAGCTTCAGGGGCTGCGTTGGCTTGCATGATGCAATGATGCTCTCCCTGAAAGCCGGAGGTAAACGAAAGCAACTGGTCGAGTGTGATCTGGCTGCGCCAATCGGTGGGGTCACTCGTCCACCAGTCGATGTAGGCCTGCGGGGTGTCGTCCAAAGACATGACATTGTTTTCGACCAACTGCATAATGGTGGCAGAGGTAAACCATTTGCTTGACGAGGCAATCGGAATCCGCTGGTTTGGGCTGTTTGATGCAACTAGTCCCAGCGACCCTTTGGTATGTGAAAGCAAGACACCCCGTTCATCACCGATGACGACGACCAGGTTGTTCAAGTCGCTGCTGTCAATGATGTTGACGACCTCCGTCCATGCATCATCCACTTCGGATTGGGCAGAGCCAACGTGTGTGCCCACGGCAATTATGGGTACGGAGCATAAGAAAAGTAGTAATCGTTTCAATCCATGACCTCTCTAATCATTGTGAAACACGTCCTGGCTTAAGGGTTGCCATTGCAGGCATTTACGCGCGGTTTTTGCGCAAGTTGTAACGTCCGCAGGAATAGACTCAATTGGAAGCCCATCGCGAGCCTGTGCAGAGTAAAGCGGTGCCCCATTTTGGTTGCTTGAGAATCATTAAAGGCTTAAGCTGTCAGGATGTTGTAAAATCCCGTAAAAAGTGAGGTTCGGTCTGTAAGATTGTGTAGGTGCGTGCAGATAGTGGCCAAATTATGTTAGATTTAGGCGTTGAATAGTGGGTTTATTGAAGTGAGACATTTAATCCATGCGAACATGGCAAGAACAAACTATGGTGATAACGGGGGCGGCATCTGGGTTGGGGAAAGCGGTCGCGCAGCACTTCGCTAACCTGAAAGCGCATGTTGTCGCATTAGACATTAACGCTGATGCGCTTCACCAACTCGTGGAAAACAACACCGGAACCATCAAACCCATCATCTGTGACATAACCGACCTTACACAGGTGCAGCAGTCGCTTGCGTCAGTGAAAGCTGATGTGCTGGTCAACTCGGCGGGTATCACAGGTACCACCAACACGCCCAGCCATGAAGTGGACATCGAAAACGTTGAGCAGGTTTTTCGCGTGAACTTTTTCGGGTCGTATCATACGTCGCGGGCGGTCATACCGGGGATGATGACGCGGGGTTATGGGCGTATTTTGCACATCGCGTCGATTGCAGGCAAGGAAGGCAACGCAGGCATGATTGCTTACTCGACGTCCAAGGCAGCCGTAATCGGGATGGCAAAGGTACAGGGAAAAGAGTTAGCCGGCACGGGAATTACAGTGAATGCGTTAGCGCCTGCGGTCATTCAAACGCCGCTTGTTGATGCGATGCCCGATGCACAAGTCAAATACATGACGGATAAGATTCCGATGCAGCGCACTGGCAAGTTAGACGAGTTAGTCCACATGGTCGCGCATATCGTATCTCCAGAAACGAGCTTCACCACAGGATTTACCTTCGATATGAGTGGCGGACGGGCTACGTACTAAGGGGGCACGCTGCTATGGCGCAAACATGGATCGACCACCCGCCACCACGACTTCAGTTACCTGACCTAGCGGGCCGAACGGCAATTGTAACCGGCGCGTCACGGGGCATCGGCAAAGCGACGGTTGAGGCACTGTTGGCCAACAATGTTCACTGTATTGGCATTGCAGACGCATTCGCGTCGCTAGATGCAACTGACCAGTGGTTTCCTATCATGTGCGATCTACGCGAGGGTTCAGCGATTGAACAGGCTTTTGACGCAATCCGTGGGCGGGTGCAGTCGGTTGACTATCTGGTAAATGTGGCTGGTATTGACCCACGTGTGCCAATCGAAGATGGGGATGAAACGCTGTGGCATCGTGTGATGGATCTCAACCTGCGCGCCTATTACCTCATGATACGGGCGAGTTTGCCATTGCTCAGGGTAGGGATGGGTAAATCCATCGTGAACCTGTCCTCAATCAACTATCGCATTGGTGTGGATGGACGGTCGATCTATTCGACCAGCAAGGCAGGCATTCTAGGGCTGACGACGGGGTTGGCCCGCGAACTCGGCAAGGATGGCATTCGCATCAATACGATTTCGCCCGGTTGGGTGTTCACAGAGCGCCAGATTACCGAGTATTTTGCGTCCGAGTCAGCAGAAACCCACCTCAACACACTGGCTGAGCGGCAGTCGCTCCCGTTGAAAATTCACCCCACGGATATCGCCAATCACATCTTGTTTTACCTGAGTGAGGCGAGCCGTGCGTCCACGGGGCATAATCTGGTGGTGGATGGGGGGTGGCTGCTGGAGTAGCAAAACAGGTGACAGGCATTAACCCACCACCTGAATTCGTCTAATACGCTGTAAGCTTATACGAAGCCTATCGGAGCGCGGCGCGGTGGATTGGGACGGCGACCCGACCGTGACCCAAGTGCATCCTTGAGGAAGCCTTTGGCAATATGTGACGGCACCGCAATGCCGACTTCTGGCCCGGCCATAATCGTGTTGACGCCAACCAGTTCACCGTCAATGTTAACCACAGGCCCACCGCTGTGACCCGGACGCAGGTGCAGGCTCATCGCCAGCCAATCCCGTCCATGGGCAGGCCGCTCAGGGAGTTGGTCGCCCGTACCGATGACTACACCTTGTGTTACTGCTCCCCGCACACCCCACGGATGCCCGATAGCCATCACCCACTCGCCGGGTTGGAGCGCTTTGCTGTTGCCGATTTCGATGGTGGGTAGGCCGTTCGCCTCCACCGCGAGTGCGGCAAGGTCAAGGTCACGGTTTTCGGCAATTACGCGGGCAGGGAGCCGCGTGCCGTCGTTTGTAGTGACGTGCAGGCCGTTATGCCCCGCGACGAC
>CAWUJQ010000072.1:0-15885 GCA_963922445.1 uncultured bacterium | reverse complement strand
AGCTTTTTCCCCGATGACCCCCATATCATGCGGAAGCATAATCCAGGTGGCTTCCAGCATTTGAGAAGCCAACCCCGCCACGACAGGCCCTGGTGCCGCTACGGTGACAAGCCCGGCCCCGCTGCGATAGGCGGCCATTGCGGACAGTCCGGCGGCCCCAGTGTAGTTGACCGATCCGGCGGCAATCATCACCTTGCCGAAGGTGCCCTTGTGCCCAGATGTGGGCCGTTCCGGAAGCATGGTTTGGACGAGTGCGCCGTCTGCATAGCCCAGTTCAACCGCTTTCAAGTTGTCTTGATCTTGCGGGATGCCAAGCGTGGCCACCAGCAAATTGCCAACATGGTCAGCAGCGGGCGGCAGCAGCAGGCCCTGCTTGACGGCGATAAAGGTAATCGTTTCGTCAGCTTTTATGGCGAGCTTATCGACTTCGCCTGTATCGCAGTTGACCCCGCTGGGGCAGTCCATGCTGATGACGACTTGCCGAGCGCTGCTCCTGACGGAACGTGGAGACTTGGGGTCAATCAGAACGCCCTCAACGGGAGGAATCGCAGGCGGGCGCAGCGCTTGACTGATGTTGCGCATGATTTTGGTGATGTCACCTTCAAGTGGGAGCCGTACGCCAATCCCGAAAATTGCGTCAATGACGACGTTGGCACTGGCGACCATGTTCCGCAGCACACGGTACTGCTGGTCGTTTTCGGCTTCGGCCACGAAGATGTTTGCATCGCGCACGGCCTGGAGCTGGCTGTCGTCGGCTTCACGCGGCTTGACGAGATAGACGCCGATTTGTAGGTCTGGGTTGGCCTGGGCCAACTGCACCGCTGTGACGAGGCCATCGCCGCCGTTGTTGCCGCTGCCGACTAGAATAGCAACACGCGGCTCTAGCAAGCCAGAAATGTGATACTGAACGCGCTCAGTCACGGCGAGGGCCACGCGCTCGAACATGGTGTCATAGGGAATGCCGTTGGCATCGGCAGTGGCTTCGATGGCTTGGATTTGCTCGACAGAAACAATCTTTATCAAGGGGAGCCTCTCCTCGGTAGGGTTCGCTACAAGTTAGCCTATTCTAGCGCACTTGCGTGAGCGGGTACGAGACCAAGCCGGGGGCATAGAAGCAAAATCCGGCGCTATGTGCGCCGGACAGGGGTGTTGAATTTTGCTGCGGGTGGTGCGCCGCTTAGTTGCTGCGCTCAATGACGAGGTTCGCAATTTCGGCCAGCTTGTCCTTTTCGGGACCATCTGGCAGCACGCTTAGCGCGTCTATGGCTGTGTCTACAAAAGACTGCGCCAGCATACGGCCCTTCTCAATCGTATCGCCGGAGAGGATTTCGCTGCGAATTTGCTCCATCGGGTCAACGGGGGTGTCGCCAACGCTGGCAATGCCCTTACCCTGGCGCACGTCAATGCCAGCCGTTTTACCAAGCTGTTCGGTGTCACCCGTGATGTCCAGAATATCGTCAATAATCTGGAAGGCCATGCCCACGCTATAACCAAATTCACCCATCTTGTTCTGTACATACTCATCCGCGTCGGCCAGCATTGCGCCAATTTGGGTCGCAGCACGGAACAATTCTGCCGTCTTCAGGCCGATAACACGCATGTACACCTCGCGGGACAGGTCACCGGATTTGACGGCGGCTGCCTGGAGCGTTTCGCCTTCGACCAGCGCACGCGTGGCTTGGGCGAAGATAACGTTGGCCTCGGTGTATTCAGCCATCAGTTCATAGACTTTGGTAAACAGGAAGTCGCCAGTCAACAGGGCAAAGGTGCGGCCCCATTTGGCGTTAACGGACGGACGCCCACGGCGCAGCATACCGTGGTCGTTGATGTCGTCGTGGACGACGCTGGCCGTGTGAACCATCTCAATTGAAGCCGCTACCGGCAAAGCATAGTCCAACTCATCGCCACCAAGGGCAAGGTAAGTGAGCAGAAGCATCTGCGGGCGAATGCGCTTGCCACCGGCACTGATTGTGTGATGGCTCGCGTTCTGCAAAAGCTGCACTTCGCTGGTTGTTGCCTCCATCATCAGGTCGTCAACAGCCTGGACAAGTGCCTTTACATCAACTTCACTACCATTCGGGGTCGCCACATCCGAAAGATATGGCTGTGATTTTTGGATTGTCATCAGTTTTAGGCGTACCTTATGGGTTATGCTTTCCGGGTTTGTTTGTAACTTTTAGAACTATCTGAAAGTTATTGTACCTGAAACGCCAAGGCGGGTCAATCGAATAGAATTGGGTTAGGATGAATTAGGCTTAAGAATTAGAGCCTGATGAACGCCGTTCTACAGTGAAGCGGTGGGCAGGGCAAACGCAAAAGTGCTGCCCGCGCCGGCCTCGCTCACAACGTTGATGTCAACATTGTGCTTTTCCAGGATGAGGCGCACGATGGCTAAGCCCACACCCGTGCCGTTGTAGCGGCGCGTGGTGGAACTATCGACTTGATAGAACGCGTCGAAAATCAGTGGAATTTGATCTTCTGCAATGCCGATGCCGTAGTCTCGCACGGAGATATGGATGCCATCCGCGTCCGATAGGGCATGGACTTCGACGGGGGTGTCTGCGTCCTTGCTGAACTTGAGCGCGTTGTCGAGCAGTTGTTGCATCACAATGCCGATGCCTTTCTTATCTGCCGTGATGGGGGGCAGGTCAGAAGCGATGTTGCGCTGAATGCGATGGACATCGTTGCGGTGTTCCCAACTGCGGCGCAAGTTGCGAATGGCCTGGTCAATGCTTTCCTGCACGAGCACCGGGCCAAAATCGCCTTTCATGCTGCCCGCAAGTAGCGTGATGTTGCGCACGACGGTCTCTAGCCGCGCCGTGGACGTGACGGCCATTTGGGTAAGGCGGTCATCGGGGGCTTCTTCCGCAATGAGGGCAACAGCCGACTTCACCTGGAGCAGTGGGGTCTTCAGCTCATGAGACACGTTGCGGACGATGGCCTTTTTTAATAGCTGAATTTCGTTG
Source organism: uncultured bacterium (assembly GCA_963922445.1). GTDB lineage: Bacteria > Chloroflexota > Anaerolineae > Aggregatilineales > Phototrophicaceae > DAOTTY01. The sequence goes on along the minus strand of CAWUJQ010000072.1, from coordinate 12,919 downwards.
TCGTTGCGCTGAAGCGACGCGATGTACTGACGATAGGCGCTGTGTGTTTGGACTTGCCGCACGATAAAGGCTGACGACACAAAAGGCAGCACGATGTCCAGGTTAGGGTGGGCTGGCGGCGTTGTCGAATTGGTAAGTAGGCAGGTGATGGGGCGATTGTAGCTTGGCGCTTCGCCATTTGGATGATGGCCATTGGCTGAGGGTTGATTTAGGTTAAGAACACTCGTGCTATCGGTAATGACAACATCAATGCTGTTTGTTGCGAGGCAGTCGTGGGCAGCCTGCGGCGTTTCTGTCAACAGTACCTCGAACCCGATGGCGAGGCAGTCCTGTTGCAACGCCTGCCCTAGGGCGGGGTCTTCCACGAAGATGAGCGTCGTTTGGCGTCGTTCCAACACGCGAAGCACGATCTTTCTTACGTTTATTTAGCAAGCCATGCCTGTAATAGTAGCACAATGCTGGTGAGTGCGAAACCTAATCGCACTTGCCCAGGGTTTGGCAAACCTGTGTGATGTGCATTCGGTCATGTTGGGCGGTGAAGTGGGCCATTTCCAGCAGGGTGGTGTTGCTGAAGATGCTGTGACGAGCTGGGCGCTGCCAGTCCGCTAGGCTGAGTGAACGCAGAAAGGTCAGGGTTTGCAACCGTTCGCCTACAAATGCACGGGCGACCTCCATGCCGTCAGGGCAGGTACGCTCATCGGGTGCGGCGGGTTCGGGCGGCGGCGTTAGGAACGGGTTGTCCTCAGTGGCGATGCGTTTTAAGCGCGGGCGTTGTACCTGAGCCTCGCGCTGAAGCAAATGGCATATCACCTGCAAAATTGACCACTCATCGGGGTCAGGGTGCTGCGCCCACTGGTGCGGCTTCACTTCCGCCAACAGCCCGAACAGCGCGCCCATGTTGCCCTGCAATTCTGGCTCAATCATCTGTGGTTGCAGTGGATATGGCACGATTTGGTCTAGCCAGCCGTCATCAATCGACTTTGCAAAATCAGTGAGCGTGCCGCTTTTGCCCGCGACAGGTGATGGGTCAGCATCACCGTGAATGTGGAACGTTGTTAACCCGACACAGTGTGCCGGGTTGATGTGAGCGCCGGGCTCCCTCCCGACCACGACCGCCTCACTCGGTTCCACGCCCACACGCGCCAGTACTTCGATGTAGTAGGCTGCGTCTGGTTCCAGGAAGTGCATATTGTCAGCATGGGCCACAAAAGCGTAATCGCCTAGTTTGGGTGATAGGCCCGCCCACTCAAGATGTTGTTCAACCGCCGCTTGCGGATAAATCGCGTTGCCAAGGATGACCACCGCAATGCCCCGGCTTTGTAACTGTTCCACGAGGGCCGCGTTGCCCTGCGAGGGGGGGGTGGGTCGCAGTGTGGGAACCGCATCACTATAAAAGCGTTTTAGTGCGCCCGGTAATTCTGTCATGGGCACACGTTGGTGCGGTGCCAGCGCTTCCAGGATGAGCTGGGTATTTGTCGTCGTCACATCACGCGGGACGCGCAACGCGCCCAAAGCGGGCAGCAGAACGTCGGGAACGTTGATGTTGAAAAATCTGCCGAGTCGGTCAAGTGTTGCTGTAAAGTATTGGCTTCGGTTGATGTTGAGCAGTGCGCCGTCTAAGTCGAGCAAGACTGCCTTAATCATCGTCGCCTTCCAACGCCTGCCGGAACACATCCAGGGCTTCTTTGCGTTCGGCATTGTGCAGCTCACAACCCACGTAAGGGTCTTCGATGGGGCGACGGTGCCGCGTGCAGTACGCCTCAACAATGAGCTTGCGTCCTAGCCCCATCAAGCGCCTGTCGACGGTGAGCTTAAGCTCCATATCTGGACTGGCGTTCGCGTTCAGAATTTCTGGCACGGGGCATTGGCTGCAATCCGATGGACGCCAACGGAGCGAATCGGGATTGCCTTGAATCAGGCGGCATTCCTGAACGTTGCGGCCTCGGTGAAAGTCCTCATAGTAGTGCCTGCATTCTTTTCCGGCGGGGGTGCGCATGTGAATTCCTCAAAGCTGGTTAACTGCGGGCAAGCCACTCGGTCGCCGCATTAGGCAAATCTGCGATGGATGCCTGCTTAATTGTACACTCCGGCAGGGAATCTAAAAATGCCGCACCGTACCGCCGTGTGGTAATGCGGCTGTCCAGCACGGCGACGACACCCCGGTCAGTGCGTGTGCGAATGAGGCGGCCAAAGCCCTGACGGAAGCGCAGAATGGCCTCCGGCACGGCGTATTCGTTGAAGTGGTCGTTATAGGTTTCGGAGCGAGCGGCAAAAATCGGGTCGATGGGAACCGGGAAGGGCAGGCGGGTGATGACCAACGCACTAAGCGACTCACCAGGGATGTCAATGCCTTCCCAAAAGCTGCGTGTGCCCATCAGGACGGCTTTGTCAGTGGTTTTGAAGCCTTCTAGCAATGCCTGACGGCTGGTACCCGCGCTCTGGTCATAGACGGTGATGCCCTGTGCGGCAAGCGCGTCACTAATCGAGCGGGATGTTTGGCGCAGTTGGCCGTAGCTGGTAAACAACGCCATCACGCGACCGTCCAGCGCACGGGCTAGTTCCAGGATGACCCCTTCTACCGACTTTTGGTACTGGTGGAATTCTTTGCTGGGGTCGGGCATGTCGTCTGGCAGGTAGAGCAGCGTAGACGATTTGTAGTCGAACGGTGAGCCGACTTCATGCGTTTTGACATTCTCAGCAAATGTACGCTCCTGAATGTATTCGAACGAATTGCCTGTGCGCAGGGTGGCACTCGTCACAATAGCGGAACGACGGTTCAGCCACAGGTTGTCTGCAATCATGGGGCCGACGTGTAATGGCGCGGTGTTGAGGCCAACCCGCCGCCCATCGGCAGATACCGCAATCCAGTAAATGGTGTTGGGGTCGGGCGCGTCGAAGAACCCGTGCAGGCTGGCGTGTGTTTCTTCCAGGTAGCGAGCGACGTTCTGTGTATTACGGAGCAGGTCGGCATAGTGGTCAATGTCGTAGGACTCGAAACGCCCCACAACATCGCTGAGTTCGGCTGTGGCCTCGCTAATGACTTCCATAAACTGCGACAGAATGTCCCAGCGCTGCCGCGCCTGCTCGAAGGCTGGCTTGGCCCTGGCGTTTTTGTCCAGGCGGACGGTGGCCGTGAAATCGCCTTGTTTCAGGTTGGTTAGCGCGTCGGCCAGGTTGTACACCGCCTTAAACAGCCCACGCACATGCACGCGCATATCGTTAGCCGCCTCGTTGACGCTGCCCACATAAGTTTCAATCCGCTTGACCTTTTTGGCAGGCACATCACTTGCCTTAAGCGCGGTGATGAGGTCGGCCAACAGGCCGCGTCGCTCGTCGCCAAGGTCTTCCAGGCGGCGAATCAGGGCAGATTCGTCAATAACAAAGCTGGCACTGTGCGTTACAGCGTCTTCCAGATGGTGGCCTTCGTCCACAATGATGTAGTCATAGGGCGGCAAAACACGATTATCGGCTTTGGCATCGGCAACCAGCAGCGCGTGATTCACAATGAGAATGTGAGCCGCCTCTGCCCGCTTGTAGGCCTTGTAAAACGGGCAGTCGATGCCGAGTTCGTCGCGGCAGGCATTGGAGCGGCACCCCTGGCCTTCAGCCGCGCTTAGGCGCGTCCAGATGCTGTTTTCTGCCGCGCCACGTAGACTGATTTCGGTCTTGTCGCTGCTTTCGGTTTCGATTTGCCAGACGAGGATTTTCGCCAGCACGCGCAGCTCTTCGATGTTGGTGGGGCCGCGCCGCTTCATCTCCTCCAGGCGCAGCGGGCACAGATAGTTGCTGCGTCCCTTGAGGACGGTCGCGTTAAGGTTGACACCGAGGGCGTTTTGCAGGGCGGGAATGTCTTTGTTGAGCAGTTGATCTTGCAGCGCGATGGTATCGGTAGAAATGACGACGCGCTCGTTGTTGAGGGCCGCCCACTCAAACGCTGGAATCAGGTAGGCCATAGATTTGCCTGTGCCTGTGCCTGCTTCCACCATCAGGTGTTCGCCCGCGTTCAGGGCGTCGGCAATAAGGGTGGCCATTTGCTCCTGCTGCTGGCGATATTCAAAGTTGGGCATGGCCTGGGCCAGGTCACCGTCACGCTGAAAGAGGGCTGCGATCTGGTCTGTTTCCAGGGGCACAATGTCGTCATTGGGCTGCAACGGTACCAGGTGATCGACCGTGCCAGTAGCCGTTCCAGTGTCGTCATCAATCACGGCACCGGGGCTGATTTGGCTGCGTTTTTCGTCCAGTGCTGCGGCAAACGTCGGGCGTGCGTACCAGTCGATGCCCTGCGCCGCCGCGATGATTGCCTCCAGCGTGGCAACAGGCAGCATGAGCGCCCGCAAATACAATTCCCAGTACAGCAAGCCGGATGCACGCGCGTCATCAAGGGCGCGATGTGCGTCTTCAAGGTCGATCCCGGCGGTTTTGGTGAGGCTGTGCAGGTTATAGCGCGGTGCTCGTGGCAGCAGCACAGATGCAAGGTCGTAAGTGTCTAGGGCAACATGGTTGATGAACAAGCCATGTTTGTTCATGAAGTTCATATCGAAGCTGACGCTGTGCCCGATGATGGGCGCGTCACCGACGAACTTCATCAGGTCGGTCAAAACGTCGTTTATGACGGGGGCCTGTTCGACGTCAGTTTGCGAGATGCCTGTGATGGCCGTGGTGCGCTCGGGTATGGGCATCCCTGGGTTGATGAGGGTGCTGTATTCTTCTAATACCTCACCAGCCCGCATTCGCACGGCACCGATTTCAATGATGCGGTCTGTATTTATATCTAAGCCCGTGGTTTCCAGGTCAATTGCGACCAGTTCGCCGCGCATAGTGGCTCCATTCTGATTCAGGGATGTATTGGATACGGTCGAGGGGCGTCGTTCGATTTATATTGTGTTGGTGCTATTCTAACACGGTTTTAACCCGGTATATGAGGGGGAGTGGGTGACCCATCGTGGGCCACCCCTCGTCCTGTGTTGGTTTGGCTTTATTCGCTGTCGGCTTCGTCGGTCGCGTCAGGTTCGGGCGCGTCAGTGACTGCGGCCTCGTCAGAGGCGGCGTCCGGCTCATCGGTGGCTTCGTCGCTATCTTCTGCCGCTTCTGTTTCGGCGGTGGCTTCGTTGCTATCTTCTGTCACTTCTGTTTCGGCGGCGGCCTCATCCGTGGCAATGGTTGGCTCGTCGGTGGCTACCACTTCCTCGGCTTCCGCCGTGACCGCTTCAGTGGCCTCGACTTCAGTTTCCTCGGTGCTTTCTTCGGTCGCGACGGCGGCTTCAGGTGTGGCTTCCTCTGTCGGTTCCGCAGTGCTGACTTCGGCCTCCTCAGTTGCGTCGGCTTCGGCTGCCTCCTCGGTTGCTTCCACTTCAGGCTCAGCCGCGGCTTCCGTGGCTTCTACCGGAGCTTCTGTCTCTTCCGCTGCGGCGGGTTCATCTGTGGCGTCGGGGCTGGGGGCTTCTTCGGTCACAGCGGCAGCGGCGCGCTCGGCAGCAGCGGTATCTGCTTCATCGTAGGCGGTTTGCAGTGTGTCGCGGATGTCCGCCAGATCGCGCAGGGTGAGCAGGTCGAAGTTGTTGTTCTCAAACTGGCGGAAGCGGTCATCGCCAAACAAGAACCATAGGAATGACTGCACCTCGACACGTTCCAGGGCGCGACGGCTGATGGCTAACCGCAACGTGCGGGTGAGGGGATATTCGCCTGAGGTGATGGTTTCTTCGGTGGGCGTTACACAACCGTCGCCGGCGTCCACTGCCACGAGTTGAATGCGCGCCTGCTCATTTTCTAGCACATCTTGATAGTCTGACCACGTCATGTAGGTGAGTGAACCGGGTACATTGGCGACGGCTGCCGCACGGTAGAGCGGGTCGCGGTCAGTTTCTACGTCTTCACGCAGGGGGATGCTTTGGCCAGCGATTTGAGCGAGCATAAAGTTGGGAATTGGATCGCCAAGGGAGTTACTCGCGAACAGAATGAATTCTTGATCGGGGTAACTGTCGTTGATAGATTGCCAGTTCGTTGCTGGCTCCGCAGCATTAGCACCCCATACAGACGCAATCTCGTCCGTGGTGAGGCAGGTCAGGTAATCGTCGGCTTCGTTGGCGACCAAAATGGCGACTTGAGGCCCGATTTCAACTTCCAACACCTTGATGTCAATAGCTTCGCAGTTGTCGAGGGTTTCTTGTGACAGCGGCTCGTAGGTAACGGCGACATCAATTTCACCATTGCACAGGCGGCGCAGCCCAACAGGAATGCCCTCAAGGTTTGGGGTGATGGTCACGTTTTGAAACTGCTGAGTAAAGCCCGCTACCGCGCTGCTGATGAGGTTGAACCCGGCCGGGCCACCCTCAACGGTCACTGTTCCGGCTACGGTGGGGGGAATCTGATATTCAGTCAGGGCACGGCTAAATTGGCGGCCCGTTTCACTGATGGCTTCCTGGCTGATTTCGTAGTCCACATCGGTTGGTGGCGTGAAGCCAGCAGCAGCAACACTTGTCGCGTTCTCTGGACTGACGACTGCATCCAGGAATGTCGTTACGTTTGCGTCTTCGAGGGCGCTGGCGGCAATGTAGGCGTAAATGGGCTGGCTGGCGATGTAGGCCAGGTTGCTTGCGCTCTCTGCGCTAGGGGCCACGCACTGGCCTGTTTGCGGATTTTGCAGTTCGATTGTCACAGTGCCGTCCGCTTCACCGTCTGGCAGCAGGGACAGCCGTACAACACCGATTGCACCGCTGTCTTCTGCAACAGCCGCAATAACCGCTTCTTCGGCGTCAACAGTTGCAGCATCTGCCCGGAAGCCAATACCCGTTACAATCTGGTCGAGGAAGGCGTAGGTTGAAGTGTTGGACGGCGGCAAGTAGGCGTTGATGCTGTCGCCAACAGGGGCAACCTCGACCTCTTCGGTTGCTGCCGCATCGCCAAGATCAACTTCAACAGCGGGTTCTTCCTCACCAGTGAATGCTTGCCAGGTGGCCGTTTCGATGGCGGTGGGGCTAAGCAGCGTGTTCAGGTCGGCTGCTGATAGGCAGGCGGCGGCATCAGTGCGTTCTGGATTCACAATGAACGCAAGCACCTCGTAGCCGAGCAAGACCTCGCTAAACGCGATTTCATTTTGGTCGCATACGCTTTCTTCTTCAACGGTAATGGCACGGGTTGCTGTCGCAATAGCGACCTGGCCGCTGCAAAATTGATCTAGGCCGTTGTCTGTGCCTGTTGTGTTGATGCTGTACGATAACCCGGCTTCGTCGGCCAGGGCGGTAAATAAGGGGTTGGCAATGCCCGAACCAGCTACGGACAAATCGCCGTCCTGGGCAAACAGCGCAACCGGGCTTGTAAGGCAAGCCAGTAAAATCAGTGCCCAAGCGCCGCGCTGAACAAATCTCATCGTGATCTCCTCTAAGTGAGTGTGTCATAATTGCAGACAAAACAGTGCGAAATTGTACCTTTAGCACAGCAATTTTCCAGTTGAGAGTTAACTGAGGTGTAAATGATGGACTCGAACAAGAAGACGATTTACGAACAGGTTGGCGGGGACGCCACGTTTAAGGCACTGGTAGACGCCTTTTACAGCCGTGTTGAGCAGGACGAGGTGTTGGTGGCAATGTTCCCCGATGACCTGGAACCGGGCAAGCAGTGGCAGTATTTGTTCCTGGCACAGTATTTTGGTGGCCCTGCCCGCTACATTGAGCAGCGCGGCCACCCCCGCCTGCGAATGCGCCATATGCCGTTCCCAATTGACGAAAGTGCCAAAGACCGCTGGTTGCAATATATGTTAGAAGCCATTGACGAGGTGGGCATTCAAGAACCGGCCCGGTCGGTGATGCGAGAGTACTTCGAGCGCGGGGCGGCCTTTATGGTCAATTCGGTGAATCCGGGTCAGGGCGGTCAACCGTGACGATGACAAACCAAGACGCCGAACCCCGCAGCCGCCTGCACGCGTTTGGCCTGTCGGTTGTGCAGGAGGCGGTGCGTTTTCCACGGTATGTGCGTATTGTGATTACCCTCTTCCTCACGCTGGCGGTGACTTTTGCAACGGTGCCCCTATTGGCGGGGATGTTCCGGGCAGTGGGGTTTTTTACCAACAACATTGACATCGCTATGCAATACACCTTCACAACCGAGCGCGGGACGTTGAATACGCTGTCGTTTGTGTCTTTGTTGGTGGGGGCGGTGTACTATTTGATTGGCTGGCGCGTGTATGTGGGTATGGCTGGGCTTACGCCTACCATTCGGATGCGTGTGTTCTGGTTTATTGCCACAGGGTTGGTCGCTGTCATATTGACGGCGCTGTGGCTGCTGCGCGGGCTGACCGTGGGCAGCGGCACGGTGTAGGGGCCTAACCGGGCGGGTTGAGGTGATACTGCTCAAAGGCCTCCGCCGTCCAGGGGAGTGCGGGTTTGAAGAAATGGTTGTAGATGGCGTCTGCATACACGCGGATTTCGTATTGGGCGTCGGGGGCCATCCGCAGCTTGAGGAAGTGCATCAGGTTGTGCGCGTCTACCTTCATTACCCAGGTGTAGTATACGCTGAACCCCGGTAGGAACAGCCGCGCCATCTCTCGCGAGACGCCTGCTTCGAGGGCGTCTGCATAGAGTTGGTAGCCTTGTTCGTAGTGGGCCAGCAGCTTCTCGGTGAGGTCAGCGTCGGTGTCGGCGTCTACCTCGCCTTCGCTGGCCTGCTTATTGTCCTTAGATTGCTTGCGCCACACCGACGGGGCGTAGAAGTCGTTTTCCTCGAATGGCGTATATCTGCCACTTTGGGCATTAAAATTCCAGGTTCTATGCCGTACCCACTGCCACCACGTCACGAGTGGCGCGCTGGCCCGGAACTTAAACTCCACCATCTCAAACGGGGAGGTGTGGCGATGACGCAGCAGGTAAAAGAGCAGCTTCTTGTCACGCTCGTCGCCTTTGCTTTCACCTAAAAAGCTCACACGGGCCGCGTTCACAATCGCCAGGTCACCGCTTACGTCTGCACCGGGATGGGGCATCAGGTCAACAAGCTCAATCCAGCCCTTGTCGAGTACGGCAACGCGTTTGCCAATGAGGTCATGAAGGTCAGTCACAGGTACAACTCCCTAGCCAAGCTGCTGCAATGCCAACCGCACGCGCTCTTCAACCTCGTTGGGGGCGTCAACGGGCAGTGATTGAATTGCGGCTTGCGCTTCGACCACGCTAAAACCGAGCGCAATGAGCGTGTCCAGCACATCGGCGTTCACGTCGTCGTCAAGCACTTCGATGGGCACAGAATCGCGGGTGAGCAGCTTGTCTTTCAGTTCAAACACGATCTTTTTGGCCGTCTTTTTGCCAATCCCCGGCACGCGGGTCAACAGTTCGTCGCGTTCGCTGGCGATGGCGTTACGCAGGTTGTCGGCGCTCATCGTGCCCAATATCGCCAGCCCCAGGCGCGGCCCCACTCCACTGACGGTGGTTACGATCTCGAAAATCTCTTTTTCTGAGAGCGATTGAAAGCCATACAGCGTCAGTGCGTCTTCCCGGACGATGAGCGAGGTATGCAGCAGCAGCCTTTCCCCTTCGCGGGCCTGCGTCAATGTGCTGACGGGCACATGCACCTGATACCCGATTCCGTTAACAGTGACAATAAGGCTGTCTTTGTGTTTACCGGCCACACGGCCTTCGATGCTGGCAATCATGAGCTAAGACAGCAATCCCTGGTGGCGCGAACTGTGAATGTCGGTGATGGCGATGGCAAGGCCGTCCGCAGCGTCATCTGGTTTTGGAATTGATTCCAGGCCCAGCAGCATGCGTACCATTTCCTGCATTTGCGATTTGTCCGCAGCGCCGTAGCCTGTCAAGCTTTGCTTAATGTGATTGGGCTTGTATTCTGCGATGGGCAGGCCCGCCTGCGCCAACGTCAGCAAGATCACCCCGCGCCCTTGCGCAACCGTTATCGCCGTCGTGACGTTTTTAGCGAAGAATAGCTCCTCAACCGCCACGCGGTCGGGCTGGTAGGTATCTACAATGGCGCTCAGTTGGTCGTATATGGTTTGTAACCGCTGTGGCATGGGTGTTTTGGCCGGGGTAGTAATCACGCCATAGTCAATGGCCTGGAGTGAACCATCGTTGTATTCACGCACCAGGCCATAACCAATACGGGCGGTACCGGGGTCAATGCCCAAGCTCAGCATTAGGCGGTCTCGAATTCGGCAACAACTTCGTCAGTAATCGCCAGGTTCGACGATACGGATTGTACGTCGTCTAGTTCTTCGAGGGCTTCTTGCAGGCGCAGGTTCTTCATCGCGGCGGCCTTCGGAACCTCAGTCTCGTTCTGAGCAATCCAACGCAGTTCCGATTCGGCAACTTCGTAGCCGCCATCTGCCAGGGTTTGCTCCACTGCGGCAAAGTCCTCGCGCGGGGTGTAGATCACCAGTTGGCCGTTCTCGTTGACGACATCTTCAGCGCCTGCTTCCGCAGCGACCATGAAAACCTCGTCGAAGTCGGGTTCGCCCTTGAGCAAGATGTAGCCTTTTTGGTCGAACTGCCATGTCACCGAGCCATTGGCAGCAAGGGAGCCGTTGTTTTTGTTCAACACGGCTTTGACGGCAGCCAGCGCACGATTCTTGTTGTCAGCCAGCGTTTCAATCACAAAGGCGATGCCGTCCACGCCGTAAGCCTCATAGGTGACTTCAAAAACGTCGCCCCCGTCAAGTTCGCCGGTGCCACGCTTGATCGCCCGTTCGATGTTGTCTTTGGGCATGTTGGCAGCTTTGGCCTTGTCGATGGCCAGCTTGAGCTTGGGGTTCATTTCGGGGTCGCCGCCGCCGCCTTCACGGGCAGCCATCATCACATCACGGGCCAGACGGGTAAAAATCTTGCCGCGCTTGGCGTCTTCCGCGCCCTTTTTGCGTTTGATTGTTGACCATTTACTGTGTCCAGACACAATAACCTCCTAGACGGATCATGTGTACATCATGGCGCACGATTATACACGATACACGTGCAAAGCAAGAGACGGGGCCGAGGTGCAAATTGCGCGGGGGTCGCGCTATGTTATAATGCGCGCCCGAATATCGTTTCGTTAAGGAACTGCTGACCTGTGGATCATCCTGTGGCCATCCCCGAACGCCCCGTCGAACACCAAGACGCAACAACACCAGAAAAACGCAAGCGCGTTGAGACGCATCACTTGGCGTGGGCCGTGCTGGGCACGTTTTTTGGCATCTTCTGTACCTTATGCCTGACGACAAGCTTTGGCGTCTATTATTTCATGTTCCAATCTGACGTGTCTATGACGGCGGTGGTGCAGGTTGCACGTGGAACGGTTGGCATCGTCAGTGCGGATTTATCACAGCGCTTTGAGTTTGACCAGGCGGCCATCACGCGGGATGACACAGTACTGACGGACGGGCAGTCACAGTCACAGCTTGTGCTGTTGGACAGCCAACAGTCGGATCAGGTCATCGCGGCTCTGACGCTCAAGAATGACACAGAGCTGGTGGTACGGCGGATTACCCAGCCCCGCTTTGACTGGAGCCGATCAATGTATCGCATTGAGTTGGATGGTGTGCGCGGGGAATTTGATGTTTTCGTGCCAGATAGCTTTCAGAGCGGGCAGCAAGTCGAACTCAGGTTGAACCTACCGCACGAAACCGGGGTTGTTGTGACCGAGGCCGGCAGCTACATGGTGACCATCACCGATGACCAGATTCAACTGCAATCTCGCCAGGGGGTGGCACAGCTTGTGCCACCGGGACGGGGGGATGGGCGCTCTGTCGTCGCTGGGCAAACGGGCATTTTTGATACGCGTACCGACTCGGTTGCCATGAGTGCAAACTACGAAGAACTCATCGCGAACAATATCTTCTCGCTGCCACCAGCAGAAATCAGCCAGCTTGCAACGGGCACAGCCACTGCGTTCGAGTTGTGGAACTGTACCGACCGCACCTATACTGACATTCCCGGATTCCTTGAATGGCGCGTGTTCCAGGGACGGTTGGCACTCCATGTTGTACGGTCAGGGACAAGCGCCCCCGGCCAAACAGGGTGCATCCAGCCATTGGGCGCGTCGGCGCAAAGCGGACGCATTGTTTCTGGCTATGATTACCTGTCACTGCGGGCGTCACTGTTGATTGAGTCGCACTCGTTGGATACGTGCGGTGTTGAGGGCAGTGAGTGCCCGGTTATGCTGCGTGTGGACTACATTGATGCTGAGGATGAAGATCATCGCTGGTATCAGGGCTTTTATGTACAGGCCAACACCCAGGTGGACTATCCGCTGCGTTGCAACAGCCCCGGCTGTGAGGAACACAAGCGCATCAACAATGGGACGTGGTATACCTACGAGAGTGGGAACTTGTTCTCGCTCTTCCCGGCAGACCGCCAACCTGCGTCCGTATTGAATGTGCAGTTTTACGCCTCTGGCCACGAATATGATGTGTACATCAGTGAAATTTCGATGATTGCGGCTCCTGCGCAAGCGCGCAACAGCGGCAACCCTAATCCCTAAAGCCCAGGCCCATCTCGCGCATGGAACACCAGTCGCGCTCGCCAATGATGATGTGATCCATTATGTGAATATCGAGCAGTGCCCCTGCCTGCACAAGGCTCCGTGTGAGTTCGATGTCTTCGGGTGAGGGGGTTGCATCACCTTCAGGGTGGTTGTGGACGAGAATGAGCGCGGGGCAGTTGCGCGCAATTGCCTCCCGGAACAGTTCTGCCATGCGCAAAACAGATGTATTCAGCGTGCCGATGTACACGGTGGGCATCGCAACCACCCGGTTATTGCTGTCTAGCAAAATAATGCGAACATGTTCTTGCGAGAGGTAGCGCATGTCCATCACGAGGTGCGCGGCGTCAGCAGCGCGGCGGACGGTGGGCTTTTCATCGGGCAGGGTGACGGCCAGCCGATGACCGAGTTCAAGCGCGGCCATCACCTGGGTGACTTTGGCAGCGCCAAGCCCGTGCAGCTTAAGCAATTG
>CAWUJQ010000071.1:0-15888 GCA_963922445.1 uncultured bacterium | reverse complement strand
ACCCACCCAAACTCACAATCTGCCGGGCTGCCGCATCGTCCGTAATCAGCACGTCGATGTAGCCGCCCCGCAGCGCGCCCCATATCGCCTCCGCCTTATCCACAGACCCGGCCACGGCAATCACCGTACCAATCCCCGGCAGTGCCTCCAGGCCAATGCCAATCGAGCGCTTGTTCAGGTCAATGTCCAGCACAGCGCCGTCTTTATCGAAGAACTGCGCGCACATGTGCCCCACCGCACCGATATTCCGCAGCCAGGTGAGTTCCTTCTCGTTCAGGTAGCCCTCCCAGATAAGCGATGTGTCTGCACCAAGCGACCCGATGCCCAGCAGCGCGATGTCCGAGTGGCGGCCCAGGCTCAGCGTTTCATAAACCGTCGGCTCATTCGCGAGTAGGTCGCGGGTGCGGGCGTCTTCCACCATGAGCGGGGCATGCAAGTAGCGATATTGGGCGCTGTAGCGATGGGCGAGTTCGCGGGTGAGGTCTGTCCCTTCGATAAGCGGATTGCTTGACCCCAACGCGCCGATGATCTGCACAATAGTGACCTTCTCACGCGGGGTGAGGGGGATTTGCTCCACAGTGGACGCAATCGAGCGGCCATAAGACACACCAATGATGACATTGTCGTCTGCAATGCGGTTGAGGTAGCGCGAGGCAAAATGGCCCAGCCCCTTGTGCTTATCCATAGCAGGGCGGTCATAGCTTTTTAGCACTTTTGCATCGCGAATGCCGAAGGTGTGCGTGAGTTCATTTTCAAGGAGCGTATCCCGTTCCCAGGTGTAGTGGATGGTAATTTGCACCACGCCGGTGTCGCGTGCTTCTTGTAGCAGGCGGCTGACTGTGCTGCGCGAGGTGTTTAAGCGCCTGCCGATTTCCGATTGGGTAAGCTGCTGTTCATAGTAGAGGCGGGCTACGTCAATGAGCAGGCCGCGTTCGTTGTCTTTGTGATTCATGGGCTGTTTATTTTCTGATCAAATCCTTGAACAATTGTGCAGCTATTGACCCGCACACCCGCCCATATTACAACAGATTCTATATGTGAACGTACACAATTGCACACATTCTCAGGTTTATTGACATCTTCCCAGATTGCCACTACGATTCTGGAAAGTATTTATCCAGTAATCATAAATCGCGTTGTTTGCACTTAAACAATGTTAAGGTGAAAATATGGCTGATAATGTTCACGAGATAACCCGCGAATCTTGGATTTTGAGTACGTTCCCAGAGTGGGGAACTTGGCTCAACGAAGAGATTGAACAGGAGCAGGTTGAGCCGGGCACGTTTGCCATGTGGTGGCTTGGCTGCTGCGGCATCTGGCTTAAAACGGAAAACGCGACCAACATCTGTGTGGACTTGTGGGTAAAGACTGGCAAGCGCACACAGGCCAACCCCTGGATGCGTGACCAGCACCAGCACCAGCGCGCCATCGGCGTGAAGAAGCTGCAACCCAACCTGCGCAGCGCTATCGTTCCCATTGACCCCTTCGCCATTCGTGAGCTGGACGCGCTGCTCGCCACGCACGACCACAGCGACCACATTGACCCCAACGTTGCGGCAGCCGTCATCCAAAACTGTGCGGATGATGTGCCGTTTATCGGCCCGCAGTCCTGTGTGGACAAGTGGGTGAGTTGGGGCGTGCCAAAAGAGCGCTGTATCGTGGTGCGGCCCGGTGATGTCGTGGACATCAAGGATGTGCAAATCATCGCGCTCGATTCGTTCGACCGTACCGAGTTGGTGACCGCGCCTGCGGGCGTCACGCTAAAAGACCAGCCCGTGCTGGACATGGACGAGAAAGCCGTCAACTACATCATTACAACACCCGGTGGCAACCTCTACCACGCTGCCGACTCGCACTATTCCAACTGGTTCACCAAGCACGGCAACGACTACGACGTGCATGTGGCCGTTGGCAACTACGGTGAAAACCCACGCGGCATGATGGACAAACTCACCTCAATTGACATCCTGCGCATGGCCGAAGGGTTGGACACGGAAGTTGTGATCCCGATTCACTATGACATCTGGACGAACTTCCAGGCTGACCCGAACGAAATCCTCGTGCTGTGGGAAATGCGTAAGCACCGCCTCCAGTACAAGTTCGAGCCGTTTATCTGGCAGGTGGGGGGCAAATACACCTACCCGACGGATAAGGGCAAGCTGATTTATCAGTATCGCCGCGGCTTCGAGGATGCCTTCACGCTTGAGCCTGACCTGCCCTTCAAAGCCCTTTTGTAGCGGAAACGCTTCATCGCACCGTCAGGCACCCTAAATGTAGTGAACAACCCAGCGCCGCAAACTGGTTTTAGGCGACGAGTTCGAGCGCTGGTTGCTCAACTGTGTATATAGTTTAATTTGGAGACGCAAAGTGTACAAAAAACTCTTTCTAACCTTGGCCCTCGTCGTGGGTGTGGTATTGGCACAGTCTGCTGCTGCCCCCGCCGCCGAAGCCCAGGACGGCCCGAACCCCTATGCCCCGTATGAGGGCACAACCATCGTTGTAAGCTGGCCGTCCCTGTTCCACTTCCAGCAAGCTGCCACGCTCATCCCGCAGTTTGAAGAAGAAACCGGCATCAACGTCGAAGTGGACTTCATCCAATACGAAAACATGAAGACCGCCCAAGAAACCGAATTCCAGAAGGCACGCGGCGGCGACTACGACGTGGTAGCCTGGGTGGTCTTCACCAAGTCTGAGTACGTCAAAAATGGCTACCTAACCCCGCTGGCTGAGTTCTTCGTCAATGCAGAACTGGCTGACCCCAGCTACGACGCGGCTGACCTCGTTCCGGCATGGGTTGAGACGGGTGGTATTGTAGGTGGTAACCGTGCCTACCTGCCCGGCCCCACGGACGCCCTCTATGGCCTGCCGTTCGGTGCAGAGACAAGCATTTTGGCCTACCGCACGGACATCTTCGAAGAGTTTGACCTCGAAGTTCCCGAAACCTACGAAGAAATGCTAGAAACCGCACAGTTTATCACCGACAACGTGCCCGATGTGTACGGTATGACGAGCCGCGGCGCTGCTGGCCACCAAATCGTTCACGGCTGGCTGCTGCACCTCAGCCCGTATGGTGGCGGCATTTTCGATGACAACTGGAACCCGATCATTGAAGAGCCAGAAGCCAAGGCTGCCGCCGAAGCCCTCAAGACCATCATTGACAACTCCCCGCCAGGCGTATTGAGCTACGGCTTTGGTGAGCAGGCGAATGCCTTCTTGCAGGGTGATGCTGCGATGTACCTGGATACGCACAAGATCGCTGCCATGAGCCGCGACGCAAACATGTCCACCGTAGACGGTAACGTTGGCTACGCCCTGCACCCACGTGTTGGCGACGCCGAGTGTGGCCTTTCTGAGACGGGTGGCTTCAGCATGGGTATCCCGTCCAACAGCCAAAACCAGGAAGCGGCCTTCTTGTTTATGCAGTGGATGACCAGCAAGCGCATCGACCGCGAACTGGCCCTCATCGGTGCTGACCCAGGCCGCTTGAGCACGCTGCAAGACCCCGAACTGCAAGAGATGTTCCCAGAGTACCCGGTGGTATTGGAACAGCTTGAGTGCGCTAACGCCGACTGGCGTCCGCTCATCCCTGAGTGGGGTGCCCTGAATGCCCCGATCCTGGGCGTTTACATCAGCGAGTACGTCACGGGTGAGCGTACCCTGGACGATGCAATGTCCACCGCTGCTGAAGAAATCCGCGCAGAGATGGACCGCGCTGGTTACTACACCTGGGGCGGGTAAGTCAAATAAGTATTGGTGCAGCCTGCGGGCTGTGCCACCCGTGAACGCGTGGGGCGGCCCAGCGCCGCCCCACCTGTATATAAAAAAGGCTTATTTACGATGACTGGAACCTCTGCACTACAGCGAAACACCATCGCTTACCTCTTTTTACTCCCTGCAATTATTATTTTCGTGCTTGGTCTAATCGTCCCGCTCTTCCGCGCCTTTGAACTGAGCTTTAGCGCGCTGGAGATGGGTACACCGTGGACAGAGCGCGAGTGGATTGGCATCGAACAGTACGCACGCCTGTTTACAGATGATGGCGTGCGCACGGCGGTGTGGGTCACGCTGCGCTTTTCATTTTGGGTGCTGGTTATCGAGATGCTGTTAGGACTCATGCTGGCCCTATTGCTGGAAAAGCCCATCCGCGGTGCAGCGATCTTCCGCACAATTTTCATCCTGCCGCTGATGGTGTCTCCGGTGGCAGTGGGCTTGATCTGGCGTTACCTGTTTGACGGGCGCATCGGCCTGATTAATTACTACCTGTCAGCGATTGGCGAGGCAATTCCGCCGCTGCAAAACGTCGGCTTTACGTCGCACACTTGGTTAGGTGAACCAGGGTTGGCCTTCTTCTCGATTATCCTCACGGATATTTGGCAGTGGACGCCGTTCATCTTCATTATTTTGCTGGCGGGTTTGCAAGCGCTGCCCAGCGAAGTGAGCGAGGCCGCTTACATTGACGGCGCAAACTGGTTCCAGATGACGTGGTATATCAAACTGCCCATGCTGCGTTCGATTTTGCTGGTCACGGTGCTGCTGCGCCTGATTGACGTGTTCCGGGCGCTGGAAGTGATCTTCATCCTGACGTTTGGCGGCCCTGGCCGAAGTACCGAGGTGTTATCGCTGCACATTTACAAAGAAGCGTTCACAAGCCAGAACCTGGGCTACGCCGCGACGATTTCCGTCCTGCTGATGGTGATTATGCTGATCCTCAGTTTCGGGCTGTTGTTGTTCTCCAACCCACTGCAAGAGGAAAACTAAACCACGATGGCTACCACAACCAATCCCAATGCAGCCTCGGTCAAGGGCGCAGCCCAAGCGTCAACGCGACAATTTCCCTGGTCATCGTTTTTTCAGTACATTGCGCTGATCATCCTGGCGTTTATTGCGCTGCTGCCCATTCTTGTGATGCTCATCACCTCGTTCAAGACGCAGGTAGACATCATGTCCGATAATCCGCTGGCGGCGTTTACGCCCACGCTGGATAACTACCGCACCATCTTGGACAACAACTTTGACCTCTATCTGCGCAACTCGATCATCGTCGGGTTGGTATCCACGGTGCTGTCCCTGCTGGTGAGCGGGATGGCAGCTTATGCGCTGGCCCGCTTGCGCTTTAGTGGCCGCAGCCCATTTGCTTACTTCACGCTGATTGTGCGTATGGTGCCACCCGCTGTGCTGGCCATCCCGATTTTTGTGTTGTGGCTGGGCTGGGAGAACTTCCTGTTCTTCTCGCTAGACGATAGTGCGCTCAACACCTATGAGACTCCCTACATCATTGCAGAAGGGCTGGTAGACGGGCGCGTGGGCCTGATTTTGTTCTACACCGCGCTTAACCTGCCGTTTGCCATCTGGCTGCTGGTGGGCTTTTTGCAGCAAATTCCACGCGAAATCGAGGAAGCCGCCATTGTAGACGGCGCATCGCAGTGGCAGGTGTTCACGCGGGTTATCTTCCCGCTCATGCGGCCTGGACTGGCTGTCGCCGCGATTTTCGTGTTCCGCATTTCGTGGAACGAGTTCTTGTTGGCGCTCATCCTGACGAGCCGCACTACCCGTACCCTACCTGTGGGCATCACGCTGTTCATCACAGAACAGGGCGTGCAGTGGGGCAACATCATGGCAATGGGCACCCTGATTGTGATCCCACCGCTCATACTGACATTTTTCGCCGCCCGCCAGATCATCGCCGGGATGACAGCAGGCGCGGTTAAAGGATAGAACACTCATGAACAAGCCGTTACTCCAAATTGCGCTAGATACGTTTGATTTGCCGTCTGCGTTGGGGCCGCTGATGAAAGCGGCCCCGCACATTGACGTGATCGAAGTGGGCACAATTTTGTGCCTATCAGAAGGTATGCAGGCGGTACGGGTCATCCGCAGCCTGTACCCGGAAAAAACCATTCTCGCAGATGTCCGCATTGCCGAGGCGGGCAGCATCATCTCCAAGATGTGCTACGACGCGGGTGCAGACTGGGTGAGTGTGGTTAGCGGGGCCGCGCCGGACACAGCCGAAGTCGTTCTGGCAGAGGCAAAATCCCGCGAGAACTGCGACGTGCAAATCGAACTGAGTGACGGTTGGACGTGGGACATGGCCAAAAAGTGGCAAGACCTGGGCATCCAGCAAGTCATCACCCACCGCAGCCGTGACGCCGAACTCAAAGGCGAACTCACGTGGACGCAGGAAGACTTCGATATCGTCCACAAGCTGCACGACATGGGCTTTAAGGTCACGGTGACGGGCGGCATCAATGTGAAAGACATTGCGCTGTTTGCCGGTGTGCCTGTGTACATCTTTATCGCGGGACGGGGCATTCGCGGGGCAGCCGACCCCGCTGCCGCTGCGCAGCAGTTCCAACAAGCGATTGCGGCGGCTTATGCGGTGGAGGCGTAACCATGCGTTATAATCTTCCGCTTGGCATATACGAAAAAGCACTGCCCATTGATGTCGACTGGCATGAGCGCCTATCACTGGCGCAGGAAGCCGGGTTCGACTTTGTAGAAATAAGCTGCGACGAAAGCGCTGAGCGCCAAGCGCGCCTGGACTGGTCAGCCAGCCAACGGGCTGACCTGCGCCGCGCCATCGAAGCTAGCGGCACGCCGATTATCACCATGTGCCTGAGCGGCCACCGCCGTTTGGCGCTCGGCAGCGCGGATGCAAGTATCCGGCAGCAGGGGCTAGACCTATTTCAGAAGGCGATTGGCTTTTGTGCAGACGTAGGCATCCGCACGATTCAGGTGGCAGGCTATTACGACTACTACGGCGAGATCGACATCAACACCGAGCGGCGCTACCTGGACGGGTTGGCGGCAGGCGTCGAGTGGGCGAGTAAGGCGGGCGTCATGCTGGGCGTGGAGACGATGGAAGGCGAAAACGTGGTCGATTCGATCACGCGGGCGATGTACTTCGTTCACCTGCTCGATTCGCCCTGGTTCCAGGTCTACCCAGATTTGGGCAACATTGCGGCACATGGCTTCGACTTGCAGCAGGAGCTTGAACGCGGGCGCGGGCACATGGTCGGCATCCACGTTAAGGACAGCCGCCCTGGTGAACCGCGCCGCGTGCCATTTGGTGAGGGCGTCGTGCCTTTTACGGATGCGTTCCGTAAGCTGGCTCAGATGAACTTCACTGGCCCGATTATGATCGAAATGTGGAACGATAACGCACCAGATTCGATGCAAATTATCCAGCAGTCCCGCGAGTGGGTGATGGAACGCATGGTAGAGGGCGGCCTGCTGATTACCGAAGCGGTCGCGTAGCACAACATCGCAGCAAAACACCACAGACAGAACTGAGGCACATCATGCCAAGATTTGATGTAACCACAATCGGAGAGGGGCAGCTACGCTACAGCGTGCCGCACGGCCAGTGGCTGGAAAAAGCCACCCAGTTCGATGTGAGCGTCACGGGTACAGAGGCCAACGTGAGCAGCCTGCTGGCACGGTTGGGTTGGACGTGCGGGTGGGTCACAAGCCTGCCAACCTCACCGCTGGGGCGGCGTATCGCCAACGAATACGGCAGTTCAGGGTTAGACCTATCCGCAGTCGTGTGGACGGATCGCTTTCGGGTGGCTACGTACTACGTCGAATTTGCGGGGCCGCCCAAGGGCACCCACGTCTACTACGACCGCGAAAACACCTGTTTCGTCAACATGACGTGTGACGACATTGACTGGGACTACATGCTAGACACGCGCCTTGTCCACATCTCCGGGCTGACGGTGCCGCTTTCGCCAACGGTGCGCGAAATTATAGATGAACTCGTGCGGCGGGCCAAAGCACAAAGCATCCCGGTCAGCTTTGATATGAACTACCGCAGCCGCATCTGGACGCCGGAAGCCGCCGCCGCTGGCATTGAGCCATTGATGCAGCAGGTTGATGTGTTGTTCTTCGCACGCGGGGACGCGCAGCGCATGTACGGCATAGACGGCACACCGGAGGAAATCACCCGGCAAATTGGGGAGCGCTCCCCCGCGCAAACCATCGTCACGTCGCTGTCGCGGGATGGCATTATGGCGTGGGACAGGGAGCAGTTTTATCACCAGCCGGCGCACAAAATCGACGTGCTAGACCGCATCGGCGCAGGGGATGCGATGGTGGCGGGGGTGTTGCACGGTTGGCTGCAAGGCGACCTAGCAAAGGGCTTGCGTTATGGGGCCATGACCGCAGCCCTGGCCCTGACACACTACGGTGATGCGGTCATCGTCAGCGCAGAGCAGCTCGAAGCGCTGCTAGACGCCCAACACACGGACATTGTACGTTAACCCACCCTTCACTGTGGGCCGTCATTCAAGGTGGCCCGCAGTGACATGCCACTGACGACGACCACTCCCTACTCGCTACTACTTGCGATGCAGCAGCAGCGTCACCTCACTGCGATTGCTAACCAACTGTCGCATGCGCACAACCCGATATGCTTTGCGCAGCAGCCGCAGCGAGTGATCCATCACACGGCGTGGGTCGCGTTTGCGCAGCTTAAGTGTCATCACGGCGATGCCGTTTTTGTGCATATGCTTCGCATAGTCAATCATCAGCTTGGCACTATCTTGTGGGTCCATTTTCATATCGTTCACCACAACGTCAAATCTGTCTTCGCATTCCTCCTCATAGGCTTCCGCCGTCATGCAGTGCATCGAAACGCAATCATCCGCCACCAACCACGGATACCATTCCTCCGTTGGCGCGACTGCTGTTACATGCAAACCACGCCGCCGTAACAGTGTCGTCCACGCACCCGGAGCTGCACCCAAATCAAGGGCGTGCATCCCGGCCTCTAACCGCAGATCAAACACATCTTCGGCTTCAATAAGCTTGTATCCGGCGCGGTTGGGTACGGATTCGGCATAGGGGACCTGCCCGCCGACCCAGGGCGATAAATTCTGTGATGCCCACGACACCCCGATGTACCCGCGCAGCGTCTGGCCGCTGCCAGCCACCAGCACATTGACAACACGTCCCGTTGGCGGGATGCACGGCGGCGCTTGCTGGCCAGCGAGACACCTTTCGACGGTAACTGCGTCATAGGGGAGTCGGGCCTCATGATCCAAACGTACCTGTAGCGTGGCCGGGCCGCTACTCAGTGTGGTGTAGGCCGCTTTCAGCGTCTCCAGGTCGGTCAGGTCGCCCTTGAGGTCGATTGTAGAGTGAACGGGGTACAGGTGATGCAGGTAAATCGGCAGTTTGTGACGCCAGGGGCGGGTGAGGGCGTCGAATGAGCCAGGTGCTTCAATCAGCAGCCAGTACGGGGTTAGGGGATGGACAAGCCTTAAGCCAGAATGATGGCGCTTAAGCTCTCCGAGGGCCAAACCGGTAAAGTGGGTTGAACAGGTAACAATTGCACGTGTCATAGCTCCTTCCAGCGGGTCACAACATCCGCGTTTTGTGAATTCATGAGCATATAACCGTACTTTACCACATTCTATCTTCGTCACTCAACACTTCGTTAGGTTGTGATTACACTTGTAAGTGTACCGCGCTCCCACATTTAAGAGTCTCATTCACCAAGTTCATTGAATTAATTGAAAATTGAGATGAGTTAAATTAAGGATTATTGAGCAACTTTTACGTTTTTCACGCAAGTCACCCTAGATCGTAAACGGAAGCATGAGATAATTGTGAAAACGTTGAGAAAAAGCCAAAATTAACGCTTTAACTCAACAAACAGGTTAAAAACACATGTCAAGCGCAGCAGGTGACACGATGAACACACGAATCGCCAAGTTTATCACAATGATCGTTTTCGCAGCACTATTGGTTTTCGCCACGTCGCAGCATACCCAGGCAGACGTCAGCAAGATTGCTTACGATGCAGCCACAACCTTCGACGCCTGGACGATGTGGAAGGCGTCATTCGTTAGCACAGAGGGGGCCGGGGAGTGGCCGCGCCAGCGCGTGTATGGCGGCATTGATGAAACCTCAACGGTCAGCGAGGGTCAGGCTTACGGGATGCTGCTGGCCACCGCTTTTGACGACCAGGAACTGTTCGACGGACTCAGCCTGTTCGTGGCCGATCACTTAAACCAGAACGGCCTGATGCACTGGCACATCGGCGGCTATCAGCAAATTTTAGGTAGCGGCGCTGCCACAGACGCCGACCTGGATATGGCCATGGCCATGATTTACGCCTGCACCAAGGTCAACAGCGGCCAATGGACGGCCAGTCCATACGGGTTTAACTACTGCAACACGGCCACCCATCTGGTCAACGCCATCTGGCTGAATGCAGTCGATCATCCTGGCGTTGGCCCCGCCGCTGGCCTGGACGACAACAAGGGTTACGAGTTGATCCCTGGCGATAGCTGGTACCTGAAGGGTGAGTACACCAACGGCATCACGAACCTGTCTTACTTCTCGCCCGCTTACTTCCGCATCTTTGCAGCATTCACGGGCAACACCGATTGGCAATACGTCATTGACCGTGGCTACGAGATTGCGGCCCTGGCCCAGGCCAACCCGAACAATTGCAGCGGGCTAGTGAGCAACTGGAATCAGTACAACGGTGCGCCGCAGGTTGTACCGTGGCACGGTGAGTCATCCGAATTGTGGGGCTGGGACGCAGCCCGCTATGCTTGGCGCGTGGCCTTGGACTATCACTGGTATGCTGCACCGGAAGCTGCCGCTGACCTGAACGAAATCGCTGGCTTCTTTGGCAGTGTGGGCATGGACAATGTAATGGCTGAGTATGACCTGAGCGGCAACCCAATCAACAACTACGCGACGTCCTACTTCACCAGTCATGCTGCCAGCGCCATTTGGGCGGCACCCAACCCGGCTCCAACAGTATGCGGGCAGGCACAGGGCCAGTTGCTGAGTGGGTCGCAGCATGCTTACGACAGCGTCGTTAACGCGGGGCACACGGGCAGCTACTTCAACGACAGTTGGCGCTTGCTCACCCTGGCCATGATGACCAACGAACTGCCCAAGCCGGACGTACAACATTTCACACCGGGCAACGGTATTACGCTGACCAACAACTAACCCTCCTGCCTCAACACGTCACCACCTGCGCAAAGGGCTGGCTGATCCACGCGGATCGCCAGCCTTTTT
The DNA here is from genome assembly GCA_963922445.1 of uncultured bacterium. Lineage (GTDB taxonomy): Bacteria > Chloroflexota > Anaerolineae > Aggregatilineales > Phototrophicaceae > DAOTTY01. The sequence continues at coordinate 4,848 of CAWUJQ010000071.1, read as the reverse complement.
AATTTATAGGCTTGTGTTGTTATAACGGGGCACGGTCTGTTTAGAGGTAGTCTTCCATATCTTTGATCCAGCTTTGCGGCGTGCGGTCACCAAAACGCTTGTAGATGTCTTGGTAAACATTGCCAAATGCCTGGACTGCCGCCTTGCGCTGGGCTTCATCGGTGACTTTGTTGCCGGAATACCGACCGAAATCAGCCTTTGGTTCTATGAAATCAATCCCAAGCACCTCACACATCCGTTGAATCTCGCTCACGCCGCTGCCAGAGCTGTCAAAAACTTCCTCAAAGAACATCAACACCATGTGTTCTTCGGGGATGCCAGCTTCTTCGAGCCGAGCCAGGGTTACATCATAGCTTGTGCGCTGGACATGATGCGGCGTGGTGAGATGGGTCAGGAATTCAGCTTGACCGTCAAACCCCATAAGCCTCCCTTTTTGATCCACACCCGACCGGTAACGCTCCACGGGATTGCGCATAATGAATACAAAGCGCGTGTTGGGCGTCAGGTTGTACATCAAACGAAACGAGTCTGCGGAAATCACAGAATAGGCGGGGGTAATGTCTGCAAAGGCCTTCATGCCATTGGCACCCTGCGTCATAAACTCCAGGTACGATTGCACATCGGTGCCAATTTTAAAGCGTTCTACTACGTCGTCTAGTTCTTCTAGCGTGTGCTGGACTGCGTCGCGCGCCCCACGCTTGAGTTCGTTTTTTGCCCGCCGCAAGCGCCGCTTGAAATTCGATAGGACGAATTTGTTGACATCGCGACCGCCTTCAACACTATTGAAGAAGTGCATTTCCTTCATATAAGGCACATAGACCTGGGGATGTTTTCGAAGATAACGTGACAGCCACGTTGTTCCAGACTTTTGGGCACCAATGCCGCAGATGAAGATTTTTTCGCTCATGTCGGCTCCGATGTTGCAGCGAATAACGGGCAGTACTGTAGCATGATGGTTGGAGCGGTGCAAGACGCCTGCTAGGGGTATGTTTTGGGAGGAAAAAGCGGGGTCACGCGTCGTTTTCGGCGTGACCCTGGAGAAGTTTATGCGTGATCGGAGGCTTGATAAGCGTTGTGTTGAGCTAGTGTCACTATGAATTTACTTCAGCGGCACCGCTGCAGGATTGCTCACGCTCAAGAAAGTGCCGTTGACCCAGCCCGTCACGCCAGATGGCAAGCGGATTTCGTACCAGCCGTTGGCGCTGCGCCCTAAGACGCGGTACACCTGCCCCTTGTTAATGCGCCCCAGCACACGACCGTTGTACGGGTCAGGGATTTCACGGATGTTCAGGTAGGATGCCGTGACGGTACCCTGCACATAGCCCTCGAACGTCACGGGTAGTGCGTTCACATCGCCCCCCACGCGGAAGTATGCACTGCTCACCCAACCGGACGTGCCGGAAAACGCAATCTGGAACCAGTTGGCGTTCGCGTCCCGTCCGATGACCTGGAAGACATCCCCCTGAGAGGCGGTGGCCACCGCAATCCCGTCGAGCGGGTCGGGCAGCGTGCGGATGTTCAAGAACGCGGCTGTCACCGTGCCCGTGATGCCCGTTAACGGTGCCTCGACTGCAACGGTGCCGCCATCCGTGAGGTCACTCACAACGGGGACGGCTGCCGGGTCGGTCACGAAGAGCCAGCGCGCCGTCACCCAACCCGTCACGCCGGAGGGCAGTCGCAGCAAGAACCAGGAGCTATCCGCGTTTTTACCGACAACCACGTATACCTGCCCCTGACTGACCTGTCCCAGGGAGCGGGCGGCAGTGGTGGGCTGTTCGCGCAGGTTCAACCGCTGCGATAGCACCCGCCCCTGGACGTAATCCGCGTTGGTGACGGGCACGGTGGCGATGTTGCCGACGCGGAAGTAAGCACTGCTCACCCAGCCCACGGCACCGTTAGGTAGTTGAATCTGATACCAGTTGGCGGTGTCGTCCCGCCCAACGATGGGGTAGCGCTCCCCCTGAAAGACGCGGGCAATCGCCACGCCCTCATTGGGGTCGGGCAGGGTGCGCACGTTGAGCTGGCCCGCTGTGACAACGCCGGTTGAATCCTGGGCCATCACGGGCACGGCAAGCGCGAGTATAACAAACAAAATCAGTGTGACCGCTAGTGGTCTGTTGTGCATAGATGGTGTCTCCTCTGCATCACCCAAGTGTTCTATTTGGAGTTTAACCGAATTGTAAGGTCACAACTTGACGGGCGCTCTACGCGGCGGTTGGAGTGTGGTATGGGGCGGTTAGAGGGTGGTTGGGGGAGCCACCATTTACGGTTACGCAGTGTAGAGGCGACTCATGCGCCGTCTGAAATTATGCTATGACTATTTCTGTGTGGCCGCGCCCGCAGGTCTGCGTTTGGACCGCATCATCATGACCGGATGATTTGTGGGTGGGTATTCGTCAGGGCAAATGGGGAGTAACTTTATATTAAACATAGTTTTACACTTGACACACCGTTGAAGTGACCTTCATTAGCCCAAATCTGTGTCAGGATTGCCGCTCATGTGACAAACAACCCTACAACCGTACAGGTATAAAGAAGATAATTGGGGTGTTGCTCGGCTTGACCGCATACCGGGGTGGTGGCAGCGGAAAGCATCGCCCAGGTCGAAGCGGGCAAGCGCATGAGCAGTGTAAATCGTATAGGTACTGAGGAGAATGTTATGAACAGGTTGAATCTCTTTCCGAGACTCGTGATTACCATTGGCGTCGTGTTTGTTCTTGCTGGTTTGGTGGCCACCGGCGCCGGAATCTACATCCGTGTGTTCGTCGGGCAGCAGCTAGCCGCCCAGAACATCACCACACCGGGCGATGCGTCTATCCCCAATGCACCCGTGAACAGCATCCCCACCGCGCTTAGCATGGCGAACATTATCCAGCAGCACGCGGCGGCCAGCAGCAACGGCCTGACCTACGCTCAGATGGGGCTGTTCGCGGTGCCGGGGGATGACCCCGCCGGGACGAGCAATCCCGAAGAAGCGCTGACGGATGAGGCCGGGAATCCCGTACCGAATCAGGCCCGCCAGACGCAGCTCACTGCTGCCGGGCTTGTCACCTCGCTGAGCCTGTCGGCCATGGCGATTGGCCTGTCATACGGTGTGATTGCGCTTGGCGTGGGCTTTACGGTGCTTGGCATCGTGATTGGTGGCCTGGGCTTTGCGCTGCTGGGCTTGATTACGCCGGAAGTGGCGGAGCGGTTCGGCCTACAGCCGGTCGCAGCGTCCTGACGTATCTCCGTGGGGTGGGGCGGCGCATCCGTCGCCCCACTGATATTGCATCAGGTAGTTATACTTTACCCCACCAACAGGATTTTCCCGCTGCGCCCTGACGTTTCCATGTGGGTGAACGCCTTCGCAAAATCGGCCAAATCATACTCTGCTTCGACAGGCGGCTCAATGTGACCCTGTGCCATGAGCGTCATCAGGTCGGTAAACACCGCAGAGACTTGTTCCTGTGATTTGCGCTGGAACCACGCAGCCAGCCAGAATCCACGCAGCGCCGTTTCATTAAACAGCAGGTGGGCGTTATCTACTGTAATCGGCTGACCACTCAGCATGCCATAGCTCAGCAGCGTTGCCCCGTGACGCAGCGTCTTGAGCGCCAAGGCACCCGTCTCACCGCCGACGGCATCGGTGCCGCCGTGAATGCCGCCGCCCGTTCGCTCACGGATTTGCTCAACGATATTGTCGTCCTGCGTGGAATAAGCCGCATCTGCGCCGAGGGCCAGCAACTCATCAACTTGTTCCCGACGCCGTACCACGTTCACCGTCTTGATGCCCTTGAGCTTGGCCAGTTGAATCGCAATCCGGCCCAATGTTGACCCAGCAGCCGTTTGCAGGAACCAATCGCCTTCTTTGAGGCCAAGTTCTTCCAGCAGCATGACGTAAGCCGTCACGGGATTCACAATGAACTGGGCTGCGGTTTGGTCTGTGATGGCATCCGGCACTGGCACCGCTTGCTGCACCACGATGTATTCCTGCCACTTGCCAGCACCGCCTAACGGAATCACGCGCTGACCAATTTCGTATCCGGTAACGCCTTCGCCCAGCGCCTCGACCGTCCCCACGCCTTCACTCCCCGTCACCGCTGGGAATTCGTCAGGCAGGATGGCGTATAGTCCTTGAATTGTGAGCAAATCGGCGGGGTTCACCGCACGGTGGGTTAGCCGGACGAGTATTTCGCCGGGGCCGGGGTCGGGTTTGGGTACATCGGCCAGTTGAACCACTTCGACCGGGTTGCCAAACGCTTCATATTGTAGAACGCGCATCGTTTGTATCCTTTGTGTGATGAGGTTTTACCGTAACACACATCCGTGTGAAGTAACGTATAAAACGCATTTACCGCGCATACGACGTGAAGCCATACCACGGTGTGTTCACCACCCCGTCCGTGATGTTGTCTACGCAGATGTCGGGCTGCATCTCGGATTCATAAGCCGGGTCTTGCCAGGAGATCATGGCGACGGGTGTGTGCGGAGAAAAAGCCGCGTCGCTAAGCTGGATGTTTATCAGGGTGTGGGGGTAGCGCAGCACAAGCAGTCGCGGGTTCGGGTAGTAACTCACGGCACACGGTTCACCGTACCACACCAGGATGTAGCCAGCAGGCGTGGCAGTGTGCATGTAGCCGCGCCCCACATGAACCGTGTCAATGGACGGGAAAAAGCGTGCAGTCGCGCCCTCACCCATGCTCACTTCGACCTTGCGGGCAGTGATTGGCTGGGTGCCTGTCAGGGTAATGGCGTCGTCCCAGCGGGTTTGGCCCACGGTAATGCGTTCAATGCAGGGCTGCCCAGCGCACAGGTGGGGGCGGGTGGTCAGGTGCGGCGTGGGATGCAGGCGTGTGATGCGTCCCG
>CAWUJQ010000070.1:0-16312 GCA_963922445.1 uncultured bacterium | reverse complement strand
TCCATCATCTCTTCCGTGGCTGCTTCAGTAGCCACTTCCGTCGCTTCCTCGGTAGTCGCGTCCATCATCTCTTCCGTCGCATCCTCGGTGGCTGCGTCTGGCATCGCTTCCGTTGCCGCTTCAGTAGCCACTTCCGTCGCTTTCTCTGTTGAAATCTCAGTGGCTACCTCTGTCGGCTCCGCCTCAACGATTTCCGTCACGGTGAGGATGTAGCCGCCCGTGCCTGCGTCACGTACCGTCGCCGCCTCAATGATAAAGGTGAAGTCGGCTGGCGTATCCATAATCTCAACGAAGGAATCGCGATTGGCCGGGCCATCAATGTTGTCATTGACTGCTACGGGCGCGTCGTCACCCTGGACGTAGACGCGCAGCACAGGGTCAGCATCATCACCAACCAGGCCAACCTCAAAGGATGAGCCTGCGGACACTTCCAGCGTATATCGGTCACGTGTGCCCTCCTCAAAGAAGCCGAAGGCATCGTCATCGAAGGCAATCGGCGCTATTTCACGCGTCTCGAAGGCGACCTGCTCGTCAAGCAGTGAGATAGCTTCGTTAAGCAGCACATCTTCTTCGGCAAACAGGGTTTCTTCTGTCACTGGCACGCGCAGCGTCGGTTCAACGCCGGTTTCCTCAATGATGAGGTTCAGGTCTTCGTCGTAAGCCGTGGTTGTAATCAGCGGAATCTGGATGCCATCGGGCATCAGGAAAGGTGACCAGCCACCGCCGATCCCGTTCGTGGGATAGAAACCAACCACTTCAGCACGTCCGTCGATAGTCATGGCACGGCTGACGTATTCACATGCGCTGGAACAACTCGGTGCGATCAGTACGGCGACGTCGCCACCATATTGCAGTTCGGGTTCGGGTGGCGTAAAGCGGTCGGGGCTTTCCTCGAAGATGAAGGTGCCGCTGATGCTGTCGTCATAAAAGCCGCTGATTTCAATGATCTTGTCCTCATCAAAGAAGTAGGACACCATCTGGTAGCCAATTGCGGTAAAGCCGCCACCATTTTGACGCATGTCCACAACAATACCGGGGACCTCGTTGGCAATGAACGTCCGCATGGCCCGATCCCACAGTTCAACGGTCAGTGGCAGGTCATCAGAGAAGCTGAAAATTTTGATGTAGCCGTAGCCGTTGTCCATGATTTCGAACTCAATTGGGTATTCCGTGCCCGTTAGCCCGCTGTTGAACGACGAGAAGCGGAAGCTATCTGGTTCGGCAACCGCTGTGAGGGTTGCCGTCGTGGGTTCATCGGCATCTGGGTTCTGATAGACGATCTCGACTTCTTCGCCTACCGGGAAGCGCGTCACGTAGCGAAGCTGCTGCAAACGCAGGACATGATCTGTGCTAAACGGAGATGACCAGGGAACTATGGCTTCGATGGCATCTTCAATCGGTTCGCCATTGATTTCGGTGATTTCTGCCCGCAGTTCGATGCCTTCTTCACTCGCTGGGCTGTCTTCTGTCACAAAGTTGACGATCACGCGGCCATCATCCACTTCTCGCACTGCAATGCCCAGGCCGCCGCTGGTGGCCTGCTGGAAGGCACCAAAGTCAATGGGGGCCGAAAGGTGACCGTCGGGGATTCCCCAGATGAGATCGCGGAGTGCCAACCGGAAAGCTTCAGGGTCTGCGTTGGCTTCAGCTTCTTCGATGCGTGGGCGGAACTCGTCGCGCTTTTCTTCCCAGTCGATGTCCTTCAACTCTGTGAAGGCATACTCCTCAGCCAACAGGTCAATCATTGCGTCGAAGGCTTCGGTGTAACTCAGGTCGGAATAGTCTTCCTGCTCTGCGGATTCGGGTTCGAGCAGGTCAACATTAGCGGACTCAGAGCGATCAAACGTGAATGGATCTGAATCCATATCGACGACCGTCCAGCCTGCGGGCAGTGCGACTGTTGGGTCATCCTCCGTGAAGAGTGTTTCGTCCTCACCAAAGCCGGACGGGAAGCCCTGTGCATCGTCGGGTGCCCACACCAGCAACTTACCCCCCTCGACCTGGCCGATGGTGGCCGCATCATCGCTCACAACCACACTGGCATAGGCAAAGTAGAAGTCGTCGCGATCATCCATGTAGGGGTCGCCCCACAAGTTATTGAAAATCCCAGGAGTGAAGACTTGTACGCCGGTGTTCTCCTCGCCATTGTTATCCACATCACGGAATTCCCCGTTGGGTGTGAAAGGCAGGTCGAGTTCGTAGCTAATGGGCGACACGGTCGTGTCTGACGTGAAACGCCCAAACACCTGCGAGGCGAATGATGGGACGTACTCGAAATCGTTGTCGATAACGCCCGCACCGTCATACAGCAAGACGTAAGGGTCGCGCCATAGGCTGTTGAAAAACCCAAACGTATACACCAACTCACCAGAAATGACCTGTACGCCGCCCTCGTCGGCGGTCATCTCGGCGTCTGGCAGGTCATCCTGAGCGAAGGCGGCGGCTATCGCTAACAGCAGCACCGCCATGATTAGCAAACTTTTTTTGAACATTGGCCCTCTCCATTTTTATAGGCAGGTCACTACGGTACGTGAGTTTAACAAATCCGGGGCGCAAACGGTAATGAAACGCGGCTAAGCAGCCACACGATATTGTGTTAGCGGACTGCTAGATTGGTTACAATCTGACCAAACTCGTAATGAGAAGCACCGACCTCATGACCAAAACCATTCCATTTGACCTAGACACCCCCATTGACCGGCGCGGCAGCGGCTGTGCGAAGTGGGGCTACTATGACGACGATGTGCTGCCCTTGTGGGTGGCGGACATGGACTTCAAGGCACCGCCTGCCGTCCTAGACGCGCTGCACGAACGTGTCGATCACGGTATTTTCGGGTATACCCCGCCACCGAGCGGCCTGGCAGCCTTGCTGGTTGAGCGCATGGCCAACCTGTATAACTGGCACATCCAACCGGAAGACGTCGTTTATATCCCTGGTGTCATCCCTGGCATCAACCTGACGGCACGGGCCACCGCCCAAGATGGCGCAGTGCTTATTCAAACGCCCGTTTACCCCCCGTTTCACTACACATCGCAGTGGAGTAGCACGGGGATGCAGAAGGCACCGCTCAGTTACGTAGAAACCACCGATGGGTTCACCTATGGCATCGACTTCGACGCATTTGAGGCCGCCATCACATCACACACGAAGATGTTTTTGCTGTGCAACCCCCATAACCCGGTTGGGCGCATGTGGACGCAGGAAGAACTTACCCAACTCGCCGACATCTGCCAGCGACATGACATCACGATTTGTGCCGACGCAATTCACAGTGATTTGCTGCTGGACGGCAATAAACACATTCCGATGGCCAGCCTGAGCGAAGATGCGGCCCAGCGCACAGTTACGCTCATCGCGCCAAGCAAAACGTTTAACCTGCCCGGACTTCAGTTTTCGGTAGCGATTATTCAGAATCCCGACCTGCGCCAGCGGTTTTTGGAAGCGGGAGCGGGTTTAATCGCTATGCTGCGCGAAGAGCGTTCTCATACGTGGGTCAATATGTTGGGTGCTGTTGCTGCGGACGCGGCCTACCGTCATGGGGACGATTGGCTGCGTTCGGTGTTAGACTACATCCAGAGCAATCGTGACTTTGCAGTGACCTACATCAGGGAGTACATGCCCGCGCTCAAGGCCGCCAAGTTGGAAGGGACGTACTTGCTGTGGATTGATTGCCGGGAGGCCAACCTACCGGAAGAACCGGGCAAGTGGTTTACAGACAATGCCAGAGTCGCCCTCAATGAAGGCAGCACGTTCGGTGAGGATGGCACCGGGTTTGCTCGGATGAACCTTGCTTGCACGCGGGACACACTAAAAGAAGCTCTCGAACGAATGCGGGACGCCCTTTCCAAGCAGCAATCGTAAAACACCGTAACAATCTGCACATCAAATAGCATTTGAACCGCAGGTCGCGTACAATCTTGTTACATCTTGTTACAGTAGTTGTTGAATTGCCCTGTGCCGCCCAAGGGATGCAGGGCCACCCACGACCTGGATGAATTATGTCAGTTTTTGATGCTTTTTCGCCGTCGCAGCAAGGTCGAACAGCCCAATTGTTGGTTGTCGATGATAACGAAATCAACCGCATGTTGTTGGAGCGCATCTTCGCGAAAGAGGGGCACGCCGTCGCGCTGGCCGCAGATGGCCACGAGGCTTTGGAATACCTGAAGCGTGAGCGGTTCGATTTGGTAATTCTGGACATAATGATGCCCGTGATGGACGGACTGACAACCCTAGAACGCATCCGGTCAAAGCAGGACACTGCGACGCTGCCTGTGATACTGGTCAGTGCTATGTCCGACACATCCGATATTGTGCGCGGCCTGGAACTGGGCGCGAATGACTACATCACCAAACCCGTTGATATGGCCGTTGCCCTGGCCCGTGTACGCACTCAACTCGCGCTCAAATTCCTGATTGATGAGCGTGAAGAGGCGATTCATCGCCTGGAGGAATCACAGGCCATGCGCGAACAGTTCTTCCGCATCGCCTCACACGACCTCAAACAACCCCTGACGAGCCTCAAGACAGCAAATATCCTGCTGCGTGAGTTAATCGACCCCCATAATGATCGTGCGCACAGTGTTATTGATACCGTAAAAATGACCATCGACAGCATGACAGAAGTCGTCACAGACTTTTTAGACACGGCTGCTGTGCAAAGTGGCAAGCTCGATATGAACATCCAGCCCGTCAGCGCCCACGAACTGGTGCAAACGGTACTCACGCAGCATCATCCATCAGCCTACGAAAAAGACATCCAAATCCATGTGAGCAACATTACGGGGATGCTGCTGGGTGACCGTGCGCGCCTGGTACAGGTGCTTGGCAATATCGTGAGCAATGCCATCAAGTACAGCCCGGCGGGAGAAACGATTCACATCTGGTCGATTCAGGAAGGCAGCATCTTGCGTATTTTTGTCATGGACAATGGTGAAGGCATTCCGCCTGACGAACAGATCAAGCTGTTTCAACCCTTTGGCAAGCTAAGCAATGAACCGACAGGCGGTGAGGCCAGTCACGGGTTGGGCCTGTGGATTGCAAGCCACCTGGTTCGCCTGCAAAACGGTGACATTGGTGTGGAGTCTCCGGCGAACAGTGGCTCAACGTTTTGGATTAGCCTGCCCGTGGCACCCGAAACCGGGGCGCACGCTGCGTCATGATTGCCGCTTGGGCAACCTGTGTGTTTGATTAACCCTATATGATGGGTTTTGCCATTTTTCCCCTAGGTGATTATGATCGTGTTAAATCATCACCAAGGTAAGTTCGCTACACCATGACCACCTACCCAAACCTGCCAGTCAACACCTACCACTACGTCCCCAAATAACGAGCTTGCCCGTTGAGCAACCTCCACCTTCTGAAGCGGCAATCTGTGCCAAAACGATAGGGTTAACGAATGACAAGCAGAGAGATGTCTCTCAAGCAGCGTCTGGCTCAGCCAGAAATCCTGATAGCACCCGGTGCCTATGACAGCCTTATCGCGCGCTTGGTCGAAATTAGCGGGTTTGAAGCGGTTTATATGAGCGGTGCCGGGGTGTCCTACTCTACATTTGGTGCCCCAGACGTGGGCATTACGACCGCCACGCAGATGATCGAACGGTTGGAAGCGATGGCCGACAGCACCTCCCTACCCATCATAGCCGATGCGGACACCGGCTATGGCAACGCAATCAACGTTCGTCAGACGGTCAAAAAGTATGAACGCGTCGGCGCGGCTGCCATTCAAATCGAAGACCAGAACTTCCCCAAGCGGTGCGGGCACCTGTCGGGCAAGGAATTGGTTCCCGTGGAGGAGATGGTCGGCAAAATCAAAGCGGCAGTCGATGCACGCATCAGCGATGAATTCTTGATTATTGCGCGCACAGATGCCCGCGCTGTGCATGGGCTGGGGGCCGCCATTGAGTTCGGTCAGATGTACATAGAGGCCGGGGCGGATGTGCTATTTGTGGAATCGCCCACGAGCGAGGACGAGTTACAAGCGGTTGCAGATGCTTTTCCCAATGCGCCCTTGATGGCCAACATGGTTGAAGGTGGCAAAACGCCCCTTGTGAGCGCGCCAGACTTACAGGGTATGGGCTATTCGCTGGTGATTTTCCCCAACTCTGTGACGAGGCATTTCGTGCATACGGGCTTGGCCTTTTTGCAAAGCCTGCGCGAACATGGCACGACCGCGCCGCAACTAGACAACATGGTGGACTTCCGCGATTTAAACGACATGCTTGGCATTGAGCAGTTCCGTGAACTGGAACGCGCTTATTTGCCCCCGAAAGAGGAGACGATGACATCATGACGGACAAGCTTGATCTACTGGTAAAAAATGTGCGCGTCGTGCGCCCCCACGATGACGCAGTGCAAACGATGGACGTCGGCATCAAGGACGGGCGCTTTGCCCGTATCGAAGCCGATATTCCAGCGGAAGACGCGGCCAATGTGTACGATGGGCAGGGCCGTATGGCGTTTCCGGGTGCAATCGACTCTCATACGCATGTTGGCATCTACGTGCCTACCAAAGACGACGCCCCAACCGAGTCCGCAGCAGCGGCGTCCGGCGGCGTGACCGTGATTATCCCCTATGTGCGGACGGGCAGCTTGTACTTGAACATGGGCGGTTCGCTCAAAGACTTTTGGCCCGCGTTGATGGCTCAGAGCGAAGGCCGCTACTACATTGACTATGCCTATCATGTATCCCCGATAGCCGGCAGCCAGATTGACGAGATGGAATATCTGATTACCGAGTGCGGCGCGCCCAACTTCGGTGAGGTCTTCATGTTTTACGGGTTGCACGGGTTGCATGGCCGCTCCGACACGCAGTCCAAGTGGCTGATGTTGGACGAAGGCGACCAATACGACATCGCCCACTTCGACTTTATCTGCCAGGAGGCGGCCCGCCTGCAAGACGAATACCCAGACATCGCCCGTTATATCCAGGTGAGTTGGCACTGCGAAACGCCGGAAATCCTGCGTGCCTACGAGACCAAAGTCCGTAATGAAGGCCAGCTAGACGGCCTTGCCGCCTACAGCGAAGCCCGTCCACCACACAGTGAAGCCGTTGCGATTGGCGTTGTGGGGTCGTTGGCTCACGCTGCCGGGTTGAAGCAGGTCAACATCCTGCACATCACCTCACGTGATGCAATGGAAGCAGCCTTGGCTGCCCGTGCTGCCTACCCCGATGTGGAGTTCGGCCTGGAAGTAACGGCAGGGCACCTGTTGCTAGATACGACCTGTCACATGGGTGCCTACGCCAAAGTCAACCCGCCGCTGCGCCCGCGTGAACACGTTGACTACCTGTGGGAGCGTGTAATTGATGGCACGTTACAGTGGGTGATGACCGATCACGCCAATTGCCCCAAAGACCTCAAAGTGGCTGCGGACGACCCCACGAGTGTGTGGAAGGCGAAGGCAGGCTTCGGCGGTACAGAATATATGCTGGCGGGCATATTTAGCGAGGGCACCAAACGCGGCCTTTCACCAAATCGAGTAGCCGAACTCACAAGCTGGAATCCGGCCCAGCGCTTTGGTCTACTCAACAAGGGCGATATTGCTCCCGGCTACGATGCCGACCTTGTGTTACTTGACCCAGACGAGGAGTGGACGATTCGTGCGGAGGATTCGTTCTCGGCACAGGGCTACACACCGTTCGAGGGTATTGAGGTCAAAGGGCGCGTGAAGACGACGTTTGTGCGCGGCCAGCGCGTATTCGACAACAGCGAGATGATTGGCGAGATGATCGGTGAATATCAGAAGCGCCCGTCCGCACTGCCTGTGACCGTCGAGGCGTAACCATGACCCGCCCCTGGGATGACATCCTCAGTGACACTGACCGGGCTGTGTTGGAGCAGTCCGGGTATAACGCAGGTGGCTCTGCGATCTATGACAGCCGCAGCCTGGGCAAGCGCCCGGCAGTGATGGTTATCGACATGCAGCGCATGATCGTGGCTGAGGATGTGCCCATTTTGGAGGCGGTGCAGGGCAATCGCATTGCAATTGGTGAGCGGGCGCATCGGGCTGTAGAGCGGATTACGCCGTTTTTGACGCGCTGCCGCGAGGCGGGCATGCCTGTGCTTCATACACGGATTATGCCAATTGGCCGCAATCCGGAAGACTCTGAACTAGAGATAGTGGATGCACTGGCCCCGCAGCCCGGTGATATTGTGTTCACGAAGCAGTATCCAAGTGCGTTTTACAAAACGCCTCTGCTTTCGCATCTCGTCCGGCTCAAGGTTGATACGCTAATTCTGGTGGGCAACACCACGAGCGGCTGCATTCGGGCAACAGCCGTGGATGCGCGTCAGCACGGGTTCAAAGTTGCGGTGCCACAGGATTTTGTATTTGACCGGATTGAGGCATCACACAAAATCGGGCTGCTTGACCTGTGGATGAAGTATGCAGCCGTTCCCACGACGGATGAAATTGCAGTTTATATTCAAGAGGTATGCGGATGAGCGGCGTCTTCGTAGATAACGGTCACTGGGACTGGGAAACCGACGTGATGGTCGTCGGCGGAGGCGGCTGTGGTCTAACGGCAGCCCTCGCTGCTGGACAAGCTGGGGTTAAGGTCACCGTTGTGGAAAAGCAGGCCAAACCGCGCAGCAACACGGCCCGTTCTTCCGGCATGATTCCAGCAGCAGGCACGCGCTTCCAACGAGAGGCGGGCGTCACCGAAACACCGGAAGACTTTGCCAACGACATCCTCAACAAAAACCACCACCAATCCGACCCCGATGTGACCCGGCACATGACGCGCACGATTCCGCATGTAGTGGAGTGGCTCGTGGACGAGTGCGGGGTGGCGCTGCAATTCGTGGATGACTTTACGTATCCCGGTCACGCTGCCCATCGAATGCACGCGCCGGCTAACCGCACCGGGGCTGACCTCTCTGCGGATATGCGGCGCGCCGCCGAAGCGCTGCCTAACGTGGACTTCTGTACGGATATGCCTGTGGTCGGCCTCAACGTAGACGATAGCAGGGCCGTGACGGGTGTTGTTATTCAAAAAGGAGAGGCCGACGGGCCAACAGAACGTGTGCGCTGTGGCAAGGTCATCCTGGCGACAAACGGCTACGGTGCCAACCCGGATATGGTAGCTCAATACATCCCGGCGATGGCAGACGCGCTCTATTTTGGCAGTGTAGGCAACACAGGTGAGGGCATCCTGTGGGGTATGGAACTTGGCGCGGGCACGGCCTTTATGGATGCTTATCAAGCGCATAACTCCGTAGCCACAAAGTATCACACGCTGATGACCTATGGCCTGATTACCGAGGGCGGTTTTCAGGTGAACAAGGCTGGGCAGCGCTTCGGCACTGAGCAGCAGGGCTACAGTGAGCGAGCGCTGGAGGTATTGGCGCAGCCGGAGCGTGTGGCCTACAACATCTACGACGAGGCGATTCATCAGTTCGGCATGAAATTCGATTACTACATCGAAGCGGTGAACCACGATGCGGTTCAGCGTGCGGATACACCCGAAGCGCTGGCGGAAAAGCTCAAGATTGACCCGGCAGGGCTGGTGGCGACGCTCAACGCTTTCAATACAGCCGCACGCGGCGATACGGCGGACGAGCAGGGGCGCACAGGTCTGTGCGTGCTGGAACCGCCCTATTACGGCGTTGAGGTGACAGGGGCGCTGTTCCACACGCAGGGCGGCCTCACAGTTGATAGCGACGGGCACGTATTGCGCGTGGACGGCACGCCAATCCCGAATTTGTACGCAGGTGGTGGAACGGCGGCTGGTGTTAGCGGTCACGGCCCGGCAGGCTACCTGAGCGGTAATGGCCTACTGACGGCACTCGTCTACGGTATGTTGGCCGGTCAGCACGCGGCACAGGCCGTAAAGAGTGGGAAGTAGTTTATGGAACCGCTCCAATCACTGGCCGCGTTTGTTGCCAACACGACTTTCACCGATTTGCCTGCGGGTGTCGTCAGTCGGGCACAACTTGTACTGCGCGACACGGTCGGGGTTATACTAGGTGGGATGCGAGAACCGGAAGTCGGCAAGTTAGCGCACTACGCCGCCGAACATCACCCCGGCTCAGTCGCCTTGATGGGGCACAGCGGGAACGTAACCGCGCAGTGGGCAGCGCTCGTACACGGCACAGCAGGCACCTCCCTCGAAATGGACGAGGGCCACGCCTATGCGCGCGGCCATGCCGCGATTCATGCTGTGCCCACAGCCCTCGCGCTTGGGCAGCAGCACAACGCCAATGGCAAGGATACACTGACGGCGCTTGTGCTTGGTTATGAAGTTGCCGCCCGAGCCGGAATCGCCACGCGGCTCCGTAAGGTGGTGCATCCGTTTGGGGCGTGGGGTGTGCTAGGTGCAGCCGCCGTTGCAGCCAAGTTCGAAGGCATGAACGCGGAAGCGGTTCACGATGTATTAGAGTTGGCTGCCTCCTATGCGATTACGCCGTCATTCAACACGGCCTATCAGGGCGCGAATGTGCGCAACACCTACGCCGGGATAGTGAATCAACTGGGGTTGTTAGCGGCAGATTTCTACGCACTCGGCTTTCGAGGAGAACGAGGTGGTGTAGAGACCGCATTTGGTGAAATCCTCGGTGAGCAGTTTGACGAAAGTGCACTGACAGACGACCTCGGTACGCGCTATGAAATCATGCGTGGATACTTCAAGCCATACTCGGCGTGTCGCTACTCCCATGCGGCCCTTGACGCCTTATTTGACATTTTGGCGACCGACCCCGTCAACCCGGCGCAAATTGCGGCTATTGACGTTGAAACGTATGACATCGCGGCTACGCTTAATGACCCTAATCCGCTAACCCCACTCGCCGGACGCTTTTCGATTCCACATGCTGTGGCCGCCGCACTGGTCACCGGGAGTGCAGGGCCGAGTGCCTTCACACCCGAAGCGCTGCACAGTGAGCCAATTCGCCAACTGGCCGCGCGGGTGCAGGTGACCGAATCACCAGCTTTTACCGATATGACGCCAGCCAAGCGTCCGGCGCGGGTTGTACTCCATATGGAAGGCGGCACTGCCCTGGAAAGCTTGCGCTTGACCAGCAAAGGGGATCCATCCAATCCCATGACTGATGGCGAACTCCTGGACAAATTCCATAGCCTGGCGAATCCCGTGATTGGTGAGGCGCACGCCGCTGGTGCAGTCGAACAGATTAACACGTTTACCACGCTGCCCAACCTAAGCACATTAACAAAACTGCTTAGCGGTCAGCATGAAAAGCCTGCCTAAGCCGTAGGATGCATATTGCGCACCCACGGGGGACTGACAGGCTGCTTTATTCTTTTGTTTATGTTGAGGAGTAAGAAATGAACACAAAACGTATTGGACTCACCCTGACCGCAGTGTTGTTGATGCTGTTGGCTGTTGGGCTGACGGCAGCACAGGATGAGGGCGAAACCTTCATCATTGGCGGCATTCACCCCCTCACGGGCGGCCTTGCCGCTGACGGCATCCAGATGAACAACGCCGCTCAGATGGCCGTTGACGAAATCAATGAGGCTGGCGGCATTGGTGAGGCTGGCATCATGTTGGAATTTGACGGGGCAGACTCCACGGGCAGCGCAGAGGTCGGCCAAACGGAAGCCGAACGGCTCGTTGAAGAAGGTGCTGGTGCCATTATCTGCTGTTTCCAGTCTGCTGTAACAGCCAATGTAGCGGCCATTGCTGAGCGCGAGCAGGTACCGCTGGTGATTGACGTGGCCGTAGCTGATGCTATTTTGGATCAGGGTTATGAGTACGCCTTCCGCCTTCAGCCGAACGCAACCTCAATGGGCGTCAATGGCGCAAACTTCCTGGTAGAGATGGGCGAGGCGCAGGGCAGCCCGATTGAAACTGTGGTCTACGCTTATGACGGCACATCCGGTTTTGGCCAGAGTGTGTTCGACGCCTTTGCGATTCAGGCGGAAGAACTGGGTATCGAAATCCTGGAAGAAATCACCTATGACCCGTTCAATGTGACTGACCTGACCACCGAAATGACGTTAGTCAATGCACTGGCCCCGGATGCACTTGTCGTAACGGGCTATTACAACGATGGCCTGCTGATTGCCCGAAACGCGGAAGAAGTAGGCATTGATGTGGACATCGTCTACGGCATTGCCCAGGGTACGTACGACCTGCCGCAGTTCGTAGATGACGCCGGTGACCTGGCTGAATGCTTCTTTGATGCCAACTACCACTGGGATGCTTCTGATGAAGCGGCAATTGCCGTGCGTGAGAAGTTCCAGGAGGAGTTTGGTGAGGAAATGCGCACCGCCGCTGTACTTTCCTACCAGGCCACGTACATCATTGCAGACGCCGTCGAGCGTGCGGGTTCTACAGACCCGGTTGCCGTGCGTGACGCGTTGAGCGAAACCAGCTACGAAGACCACATCCTGCCGTATGACGGCGCAATTGAATTCGATGAAACAGGTGAAACCATCATCGCGTCCCCGGTTGTGATGCAGGTTCAGGATGGCAGCATCGTTCAGGTATATCCGGCAGCGCTTCAGGAAACGGACGAAGAAGGCAATCCTACGGAGCCGATTTTCTGCACCTCCTGGGGCAGCTAAGCGCACTTCGATTTCATTTCTGGGGTGGTGCAATCGCACCGCCCCACTCAACTCTGCGATGGGTTAGTGCAGTGTGCCCCACAGGGCGCAGCGCAGTGCCCCGTCGCAACACCCATATAGAACACACAGCGGAGTTTTGCTATGACGCTAACTATGCAAAGAAGACGAATGATCGGCGGTGCGGTACTGCTGATCGGGGCGGGGCTGTGGTTTGCCCTTCAGTTTGGGGCCATCATGGGCTGGCTAGAGCGCTTTGACGTGGTGCTGCGGCAGGCTGTTGTGACTGGCATTCTGGTGGGCAGCATCTTCGGGCTAGTAGCGATGGGCCTGACGATGATTTTTGGTGTGCTGGAAATTATCAACTTTTCGCACGGTGCGCTGATGACGGTGGGCATGTACGCGGCCTTTCTGATGTACAGCCAGCTTAATATTGACCCGTACCTATCTATCTTTTTAAATGTGCCGCTGCTATTTGTGATTGGCATTATCGTTTACCGGCTTGTGATTCACCCCGCACGCGATGCACCTCACCACAATCAGCTATTGCTCACACTGGGCCTATCCCTATTGATCGAAAACCTGCTGCTGGTGATCTTCAGCGCCACGCCAAACTCAATCCGCCTGCCCTATGAGCGCGGGCTGGTTAACTTTGGCCTGTTTGCAATTGAGTTCCCCATTCGGCTGTGGGGCGTGACGATTGCGCTGCCCAGGCTGGCCGCGTTCATTTTTGCTGTGCTGCTGACGGGTGTGCTGTACTACATCCTGCAATTTACCGACCTGGGTCGCGCCATCCGCGCAACCGCCCAGGATAAGGATGGTGCCGCGCTGGTGGGCATCAACGTAGACCGCATTAGCGCGATTACATTCGGCATCGGCACGGCGTGCGTGGGGGCGGCGGCTTCACTCGTACTGCCCTTCTTAGCGGTTGATCCCGTCGCGGGGAACACGTTCAACATTGCCTCGTTTGTAATCGTCGTACTGGGCGGCATGGGCAATGTATTGGGCGCGCTGCTGGGCGGGCTGATTATCGGGCTGGCGCAGGAAATCTTTGGGGTGGTGTTTATGGGCACACCGAAGCTGCTCAGCGTGTTTGTGATCTTTATCCTGGTGCTGTTCTTTCGGCCCCAGGGCTTGTTGGGGAGGGGCTGATGGCCGCGATCAAGGGAATTCACCGCAATTACATCATCTTGGCCGTGCTGACGTTGGCGCTGCTGTTTTTGCCGCTTGGACTGAACCAATTCCAGGTCAATATTGCTATCTTTATCCTGTATTGGGCCTACCTGGGTAATGCCTGGAATATCATGGGCGGTTATGCGGGGCAGTTCTCGTTTGGGCACGCGGCGTTTTTCGGTATTGGTGCGTACACGTCAACCGTGCTGCTTGTAGACTACGGCGTCAGTCCGTGGATGGGTATGTTGGTTGGCGCGGGCTTTGCGGCGTTCTTCGGCTTGATTCTGGGCTTTTTGTTTTTCCAGTTTGGGCTGAAGGGGCACTTCTTCGCGCTGGGGACGTTTGCCTTTGCGGAGATGCTGCGCCTAATTGCGGGTGAGATGTCCATTTTGCGCACAACCATCGGGATTCAAATCCCGCCCATCCGCACGGATAGCTGGGCCAACATGCAGTTCGGGCAAACGGGCACCAACTACTACTTCGTCATCCTTGGCTTTTTCGTCGTGGGGATGATTATCACAATTGCGCTGGCCAACAGCAAACTCGGCTACTACTTCATGGCCATCCGTGAAGACGAAGACGCCGCCGCCGCACTGGGCGTCAACACGATGGTCTACAAAATCATCGCCGTCATGATTAGCAGCGCGCTCACGGCAATGGGCGGCTCGTTCTTTATCCAGTTTTTCACATTTGTAGACCCAGCGCTGGCATTCGGCGTAGCCGTGTCGATTGAAATCCTGCTGCGGCCCATCATCGGCGGGACGGGTACGGTGTGGGGGCCGTTTGCCGGGGCGCTGCTGCTCACCCCATTGGAAGAAGTCACACGGCATATCGTGCGCGAACCCCCGCCTTTCTTGAGCTTTATCGAGGGCCGGGCCGGGGTTGATGTGATGCTATTTGGCATCCTGATTATCATCGTGGTGATTTATATGCCAGACGGCATCGTGGGCACGCTGATTAAGCAGTGGGACAGGTTGCGGCGTGGCCGTCAGCGCAGCCGCACTGGCACAGAGCCAACGATTGCCACCCCCACACAACCGCTCACTGACGAGCAAATCAAGCCAACGACGGAGGGTTAGCCATGACGACAGAACCCATGCTCAAGCTGGACGATGTAACGAAACGCTTTGGTGGTCTGGTAGCGGTCAACAGTGTGTCGTTTAATTTGCAAGCGGGCGAGGTGCTCGGCCTCATCGGGCCAAACGGTGCTGGCAAGACGACCCTGTTCAACTGCATTAGCGGCACCTTTGCGCCAGAAGAAGGCAACATCACATTCGGGGGGGAGCCTATCACAGGGCTACCGCCGCACATGGTGTGTGGGCGCGGCCTTGCCCGCACCTTCCAGATTGTAAAGCCGTTCGTCGCCCTCTCTGTGGTGGACAACGTGATGGTGGGGGCCTTTCGCAATACCAATAGCACGTCTGCTGCGCGTGACGCCGCCCGCGAAGTCGTTGAGTTTGTTGGCCTGGGCAGATTTGCCGATCAAAAGGCGGGCAACCTCACCACTGCCGGACGCAAGCGCCTGGAACTGGCCAAAGCGTTGGCAACAAATCCGCGTTTGCTGCTGCTGGATGAGGTAATGGCTGGCCTAACGCCCACAGAAAGCACAGAAATCGTGCAGCTCATCCGGCGGGTGAGTACCGAACGGGGTGTCACCCTGCTGGTGATTGAGCATGTGATGAAGGCGATTATGGCCCTGAGTGACCGCATTGCGGTACTGCATCATGGGGAGTTGATCGCCATTGACGTGCCAAACATGATTGCCAGTGATGAAAAGGTCATCGAAGCCTACCTCGGAAAGGAATATGCCCATGCTCACGCTGGATAACCTGCAAACAGGCTATGGGGATGTGCAGGTGCTATTTGGCGTTTCCATGCACATTGACGCAGGTGAAATCGTCGCGCTGATTGGGGCCAATGGCGCTGGCAAAACGACCACGCTACGCACCATTTCCGGGTTGATGCGCTCCTGGAACGGTACGATCACCTTTGACGGCCAACCCATTCATAAAGCACAGTCCGATAAAATCGTGGCGTCCGGACTGATTCAGGTGGCCGAAGGGCGCAAACTGTTCCCCAAACTAAGCGTGCAGGAAAACCTCGAACTGGGGTCATTTATCCGTTCTGTGCGCAAGAACCGCCCCAAAAACATGAAACGCGTATTCGAGTTGTTCCCGCGCCTGGAAGAGCGTCGATCCCAGCTTGCCGGGACGCTCAGTGGCGGTGAGCAGCAGATGCTCGCTATTGGCCGTGCCCTGATGACGGAGCCGCGCTTACTTATGCTGGACGAACCATCGCTTGGGCTGGCCCCCATGCTCGTAGAAGACATCTTTAACGTCGTCAAGGAAGTGAACGAACTGGGGGTAACTGTGCTCATTGTGGAGCAGAATGCGGTACAAACGCTGGAAATGGCCCACCGCGCTTACGTACTCAGTCATGGTACGATTGAGCTTGCGGGCACGGGCGACGAACTACTCAACGACGACCGCATCCGCACAGCATACCTGGGGCTGTAAGATGATTGTACGCGACTACGAAAACGGCTGGCTGCTCATCACGCAGCCCAGCCACGCATGGGGCTGTGGGCGGCTGGTGCGGCTGTGGGGCAACGAGCAG
>CAWUJQ010000069.1:0-16578 GCA_963922445.1 uncultured bacterium | reverse complement strand
GGAGCAATTGGCAGACAGAGCGCAGCGACGATCTAGCCAATTACTTGGCGATAATGCGTATTATCATGGGTAATGAGAGTAATCGCAACTTCAGTCCCAGCCAACACGTAGTACAATAGACGAAAACTTTCCAACCAGGACGCGAGATATGCAATTCCCGTTAGCGATCATCACGGCAATCACGGTCTCATTGTTTGTTATTGTGGGCATTATCCAGGCTGCACGCAAAAACATACGTGTGGGCTGTTGGGGTCAGATTCTACTATTTCTAGCTGTTGTTAGTGCAACTTTAGGGCTTAGCTTCGCCAACATCGATTCAACGAATTTGGCAGTTCCTACACTCATCACCGCCTCTACCCTTGCTTTGTTGATTATTAGCAGCACCGTACTTTTTCTACTGGAGCGAGTGCAAAGTGACTTTCGGCGGATCATGTCGCGAGGGCTGTTGGGGCTTACCACAGGTGGCATTTTATTCGTTATCTTTTTCGCCATTCCCCTTGTGCCACAGTACATCTTTCCTTCACCTGTCCCGACGCCAATTGTCGACGCGTTGCAAGATGGAACGCCTACTGTTGAAGCAACACCTTCAACTGCGGTAGCACAGGTCGTGTTGGATGAACCTATTATTGAGCCGTCCATCACATTTACAGCCCTACCTAGTGAAACTGTCACACGCACCCGGCGGGCGTTCGTACCACCCACTGAGACGCCCACACCACCAGCGGAAACCGTTGCCGACGAGTGCGATGCCCTAGTGAGCGTCAATCTGAACTTGCGCAGTGAACCTAATACGGACTCTGACGTGATTGCGGTGGTACCGGAAGATACATTCGTTTCCATAGAGGCGAAAAACCCGGACGGAACGTGGTGGCAGGCTACTTATCAGGGCGAGATTGGCTGGCTGGCTGCTGACTTCATCGAGCTTGATCCCATTTGCCTCGTTGAATAATCATGACATACCGCATCCCAGCCGACACCGTGCGCGGCGAGCATGTCGTTCGTAATTCTCGCTTTATCTATACCGCTGGCCATGCCGATTCTGTAGACGAAACCAAGGCATTTCTAAGCGCCATCCGCAGTGAAATGCCCGATGCATCCCACCACGTTTACGCCTTTCGTGTTGGCTTCGGTAACAGCGTGATTGAAGGGGTTAGCGACGACGGCGAACCTAGTGGAACGTCTGGCCCACCGATACTCTCTATTGTGCGCGGCAGCAATGTAGGCGATGTCATTATCGTGGTTACACGTTACTTCGGTGGAACAAAACTCGGCACTGGCGGTTTGGTTCGTGCTTATGGTGATGCTGCTCGCGCGGCGTTGGATGCGTTACCGACAGAAGTCAAAATCGCGAAAACGCACTTGGCCGTAGACGTGCCTTACGCTCTCTATGAGACATGTCGCCGGCTCATTGAAGGCTACGAGGGTGAAATTCAGGGAGAGGATTTTGGCGTGACGGTGACAATTGACTTTAGCCTGCCACTTGCCCAGAAGGATGATTTAGGTGTCTCTCTAAGGGATGCAACGTCAGGTCAGATTGACCTCATCATTTTGGAGTAGGCAACAAGCGCCTACTTGCGATAGGCATTAATCAAATCAATCATACCCCGTACAGACACAGGTTTTAACACATACTCGTCAAAACCCGATGATTGGAATGCGTCAGGATACCCCATCGCATCATAGGCGGTGATAATCACAATGGGTTCTTCAACGCCTTTTTCTCTCAGCAAACGCGTCAACTCAAGCCCATTCATGTTTGCATCACCCAGGTTAATATCCATCAGCAGCAAATCGAACTTACCCGGGTTGATCTCCTTGAGGGCAACTTCAGGAAGATCATACGTGACCAGCTCATCGTTATTCATGTGAGATATACGCTCAACAAGAGCGACGTTCGCGGGGTTGTCTTCCACATAAATGATGCGCATCTTATTATTCCTGATTGGTAAATATGCCAATGGGAGGTGCAGCATCGCACCTCCCCAACTACCCAATTGCTTTAGTTGCTTACGACCGGAATCAGATCTGCATCACCACGAACAATGACCTGATCGGCAAGAACCCAACCAAAGCCCACCGATGTGTTGATCTGTACCCAATCAAACTCCGGCGTCCGGGCAACAATGGGCGCCTCAACTGGCCCAACAACTGACCCAAGCAGACCAAAGTTTACGCCAGGTGAGGCGTACAACTGCACAGACGTACCAATAGCAGCCGTCGGTGTTTGCAGCGTTCCGCCTGCTTCCGATAGTTCAATAATTGGCACGACCTCAGCCGTTCCCCGGAAGAGAACAAACTCATTGTTCACCCAACCTTGACCAACGGGGGTTCGCACAAGATACCACACACCATCAGATGCAAGCCCCAGAACGGGGAACTCCGCACCGCCACGTGCAGTGAATACCTGCGTGAACTGGGCACCCGGACCGCTGCGCACGTTCAGGAAGCTCGTGTTGATAACCACAATAGGTGTTTCGATGTTACGGCGTCGTTCTGGCACTGATGTGTACTCAATAACCGGAACAACGGCAGCATCACCCCGGAATATAACAAACTCACTGCTGACGAAGCCGCGCCCCGAAGAGGTTTGCACACCGTACCACAGCGCGTCTGGCGTGATACCAACCACAGGGAATTCCGTGCCCCCAGCAGCCGTAAATAGCTGACGGAACTGACCACCCGGGCCAGCGCGCACGTTGAGGGCACTGGTGTTTACGATCACAACGGCTTGTGTAACGTCTGCTGGAATGACAGGCGCTACGATTACGCCGTCACTCGCTGCCACGACAACTGGCACATCACCCTGTGGCGACACACTGGCAATGTCATCAACCGAGAAACTCACCAATGGCACGTTTGTGAAGTCGCCACGTGGAATGGTAAATCCAACGTTTACCCAGCCAGCCTGGCCATTCGGTGCAACGATCTGGTACCAAACTGCATCTCCGGCTGTGCCAACAACGGGTAACTCCGTGCCACCGGCTACGGTTGCCAGCACTGCAAACTCTGCGCTAGGCCCGGTGCGGATGTTCAAAAAGCTGGTATTTACGACCAAAATTGGACGCTGGAAGACAGCCTGCTGCGGCACCTCAGCGCGGACAACACCCGCTGCTAGCACTGCGGCCACAAGAATAAACACCCCTACTAGGGATGTAGTCTTTCGACGAAACATGATCAACTCCTCATCGCATGGTAAGGTCCACCCTTGAGGTTAAAAATAGCACACATGCAGCAAAATAGCGAAAACCCCCGCCCGCGATCACTCCAAAGAGTAAATCTACACAACCAGCGTTGCCCTGCTATCATATACCCACTTTGCAAAAGCTTCCGCACTTCGTAAGGGAAAAATCCGACTGTGTACAACCCGGTAAACCCCATCATGATCTATGAGGGCGAATCACTCACACGACTGACAACGCAACTGCACCAACACATGCAGCATTTTGGCTACCAACACACGCAGGTTCCTGCAATTGCAGAAGCTGACGTGTTCCTCAATAAGGCAGGGGACCAAATCGCTGCCAACCTGCTTACCTTTAATCGATTTGGCCAGCAACTTGCGCTACGTCCGGAGTTTACCGCACTCGCGGCCCTCCGCTATGCTCAAAATTACCCAAACGGGGATAAGACTGTTCGCTGGCAATTTAATGGGTCGGTATTCCTGGATAGCTACGATCAGCGCAATCAGGACTACCAGCACATGACCGTTGGAGCAGAACTTTTTGGTATGCGCAACACTGCATACGCAGATGCAGAGGTGCTGCACATGGCAACCGCAGGCCTAACGCAAGTGGCTCAATTGCCAGCGGTTTCCGTTCAAATGGGACATATAGGATTATTGCGGAGCCTAGTCGACCTGTATGACTTGGACGACCGCGTGCAGCGTTTTGTGTTCGACGAGATTGGCGCGCTGGCCAGCGGCGCAACGAGTGTCGAAGCGTTACTTGACAAATTTGATGACTTCATGACTTACCCGGTTACAGGCAGCACTGGCGTGGTTCCCGACTCATCTGGTGCCAGCACCATTCTCGATGTTATGTTGGATGCCACGCAGAGCGGCAATACGATGGGTGGACGCACCCGCCAGGACATTACACGGCGACTGTTGAAAAAGCGTCAGCGAACTGCCCAGCGCCCGCAACTCGTAGATGCACTGCATCATCTCAAAGCATGGCTGTCTATTGGCGGGGTGGCCAGTCAAGCTTTGTCTGATTTACGTCAAAACCTCTCCAAGGGTGCCAACGCTGCTAAGGATGTCATTGACACGCTCGAAAAAATGCTTGAACTGACGGAGCACATGGGTATAGATACATCACAAATTCAGTTTAACCCTGGCCTGGTACGCAGTTGGAACTATTACACAGGCATAACCTTTGAGCTTGTAGCGGGAGACGGAGCGCACCTTGGGGGCGGCGGGCGTTACGATGACCTGGTTGCACTGGTCAGTGACGCAGAGGGTGTGCCCGCTGTGGGGTTTGTTTACGACATAACCGCTATCATAGAGCGCGTCTCTGCATCGCAGGCCGCCCACACCAAGCCCATTCAGTTCAGCAGCAACCAACCCCATCACCCTGACGCAATTGCCGTCATACGCGAACTGCGTAGGGCTGGCTTTGTAGTGGCGGTTGTTGAGGGGGATTCAGATCACGAATCAAGCGATCAAGTGCTGCAATATCGAGACGGCGTTCTTGAGCATGAAGGACGCACCTACCCCACAACCCAACTTGCAGACCTCATTCACACCCTCACCAGCGACGGAAGCGATAAATGACGCCAACAGATGCGGTTATCCTGGCACTGCCTAGCAAGGGCGCATTGGCAGACCCCACCATTAACTTTTTGCAAAACTGCGGCTTAAAGGTGTGGAAGCCTAACGCTCGTCAGTATACCGGTACGATCCCCTCAGTACCCGGCTTAGACGTAATGTTTCAGCGTGTAAAAGACATCGTGTACAAGGTGGCCGATGGCACCGCTGCTCTGGGCATCACCGGGCTGGACGTTGTCTATGAACACTCTGACGAGAACATCATCGTCATCAAGGATGATCTGGAATACGGCCACTGCCGTTTGTTAGTGGCCGTGCCGGAAGCATGGGTTGATGTCGAAACGCTGCTTGATCTTAAAGACGTAGCGCTTGACCTGCGTGAACAGCAGCACCGCAACTTGCGCATTGCCACGACGTACACCCGATCTGCCCGCCAATTTTTGCACGAACAAGGGCTGCATCACTTTAACCTAGTTAAGGCCGATGGTGCGATAGAGGCGGCACCCACTTTGGGCTATGCTGATGCGGTTATCGACCTCACCCAAACCGGAACCACTCTACGAGAGAACAGGCTCAAGCCGTTGAACGATGGTGTGATTATCTCGTCTCAAGCTTGCTTGATTGGCAATCGCCATGCATTGCAGCAGAACCCTGGTTTGCTCGAAACGCTACGCATGGTTCTTGAGTACATGGACGCGTCTCTTTTGGGCAAGCGTTATTATCAACTCACTGCCAACATAAAAGGTGAATCGGCAGAAGCCGTTGCTCAGCAAATCACCGTAAACGGCGTCACAAGCGGCCTGCAAGGGCCATCAATTGCACCGGTGTACAGCAAAAGCGGCGGTCATGACTGGTATGCAGCGACTATCGTTATCAGTACCAAAAGCTTGCTACCCGCCGTGGAGTACATCCGCAGCATTGGGGGCACTCAGGTCACTGTGAATACAATGAAATTCGCTTTTATGGAATGCTCACCCACATTCGAGAAGTTGCAAGAAACCCTTGGTGTGTCAATTTAACCGATTTTCGACATCATCCAACATCCGGTCGATCAGGCTTCGGTTACCTTGGCTCTCACTGCCCATTTCAACAGCCATCGTTAACCCCAATAGTGCGATTTCTTGCGGAAAGCGGGTCGCATCCGCAAGATTCATCGTGAGGAACGGGCAGCAAAACAGCGCACTCTTGAGGTAGTCTCGCCAATCTTGACGAAGACTGCCTTCAGCCTGCAACAGGCGCAATGTGGGTGTCAGCACGCGCTCTACCTTGCTATCAAGGAACATGCGGCGCACCTCTGGCAGCGTGTAATCATGGGTGACCATCCATTCGTCACTTCGCTCATCCAGTTGGATAGTCAAGCGGTCACGTATTTCTTGTGGGAAATACATCCACATTGCAAATACATTGTGGAAAAGCGGTTTGGTTAGGTCAAGCAGTGGATGGTGACGACCTGCAAAGGCCGGGTCGAAATAGGTTAGGCGGTCGCCTTGTGCGTCCGTCTCGAAAAAGACGTTACCATTGTGGGCATCGCCATGCCCAACAATTGAGGAGCCAGCTTGGGCCGGTTCCAACAATCGGACTGCCTTTGCAATGATGTCATCCAGCGTTTCAGTATACCTTTGACTGTTAATCGTCCAGCGAACGCTGCGTACTTTTTGCATAGCCGCCTTGCCATTAGGCAACTCAATCTGCATAGGGTTAACCTCAGGCTTTCCTGGTAGCGTGCCGTAAAAACGCTCCAGGCGCCCTCTGGTGAGCCTGTGATGGAATAGCTGATGAATAGGCTCACTTGCCGCATTCATGGCATCTTGCGCTTGTAGTGTAGCTTTATAGCGGAGCAGCAGGTCATCATCAGCTCGCTGTTGTGCTTCGGTGAGTCGGCCAAACAGCGTGTGGTCACCCTGCTCAATGCGCCAAGCCACATCAAACACGGATGGTGCTTCGACTACTTCGTATATCAACAGATGCTTGCCTGCTTCCGTAGAACTGTAGACGGGCTGAATGACGGGATATTCGGCATCGGCCAAAACCGAAGCGCGGTAATACTCACCTATAACGTTGTCTGACTCCGTATGCGTTTTGAAAAACAGTTGCTGCCCATCCGCTAACGTGACGAAACCGTTAAATGAATTTAGAGACACTGCTGACGGATTGAGTTGGACAGACTGCACCTCTAGCGGAAAGGTGTCGTCGATAAAACGCACGAGGAGCGCCTCGGCGGCGCTCCTGTCGGTGTACTGCATCTGTTGAATTTGCTGGAGGAGATCAGCGCTCATAGCCCGATAATTTCATTGCGTTTACGAATTGACATGGCATGTGCCGGAAAGCCTTCGTAGTCTGCCAGGGTTGCTGTGGTTGCCTGTAGGCGTTCATAACCTTCACGCGAAAGATAGCCTACGCCGGAGCGCTTCAGGAAGTCCTGTACGCTCACTGATGAGAACGTGCGTGCAAATCCCCCTGTCGGCAGGATGGCATTCAACCCCAAGCAGTAGTTGGCCGTTGGGATTGGCGTCATGCTACCGAGCAGGATTTCGCCTGCATTTGTGATCTTGTTCAGGGTAATGAAGGGTTCATCAGTCAACACTTCCAGGTGTTCTGGCGCATACTCGTTGACGAACGCAATGGATTCTTCTAGGCTATCGGTCAACAGCACACCCCCGTAGTTTGACAGCACATTTTCAACAAACTTCCGTCGCCATTCCGGCAGTTCTACGATGTACTTCGGCAGCACTTCACACACTTTTTCAGCGACTTCACGGCTATGTGTGACCAGTAGCGCCGCAGATTCTGGTCCATGCTCAGCTTCTACAAGCAAGTCGAGTGCTGCAAGACGCGGATCGACATGTTCATCTGTCAAAATAATGGACTCACTTGGCCCGGCTGGTAGTCCCACATCTAGCGTGCCATACAGCAAGCGTTTCGCCGCAGATACATAGCTGCTGCCGGGGCCAATCACCTTATCGACCTTCGGAATCGTTTCCGTGCCGTAAGCCAACGCGCCTATTGCCTGCATTCCCCCAACGGCGTATACCTCGTCAACGCCGCACACTTCAGCCGCAACGAGTGCTGCTGCATCGGGCTTTCCGTCTGGCGCAGGTGGTGTAACGACAATAATCTTCGGCACACCTGCAACTTTCGCTGGAGTTGCTAACATCAACATGACCGACGGAAACGCCCCCTTGCCGCGTGGCACATACAATCCAACGCTTGCAATGGGGGTTGTCTTCTCACCTGCCATGATGCCCGGCTGAACTTCTGTAAACCACATGGGTTCTGGCATCTGCTCAAGGTGAAACTTGTGGATGTTGACGTGTGCATCCTCAATGGCTGTGATGATCTCCGGTTCCAATGAGGCACGCGCCTTCGCAAAGTCATCTGGTGTGGCGCGCAACATATCCGCAGAAAAAGACTCCGCATCAAAGCGCTGAGTGTACTCAACAACCGCCGCGTCACCTTCTTCTCGAATGCGTGCCGTGACTTCTTGCGCTAAGGGCAACAATTCAGAAATATCTTGCTCTGCGCGCCTCATCAGCTTCTGCTTGCCTGCGTCAGATAGCTGGTCTAACTGTAAAAACTGAATCACAATAAAACTCCGATTACACTGCAATCTCACGAACATCTGGCACCGGGGTGAAGTCGTGAATGTAGCCCCGCGCTGCCATCAATTCTGCATTCAAAATACTACACCCGGCTGCTCCACGAATGGTATTGTGCGTCAGCGCGACAAATTTGTAGCCTAACAGGTTACACTCACGTAAGCGGCCAATTGACGTGGTCATACCGTTGCCCGCATTGCGATCACGCCGGATTTGGGGGCGATCCACCTGCCGTAAATACTGGACGGGACGCTTTGGCGCACTTGGCAGCCCTTGAATCGCCTGAGACGCGACGTAGTCGTCCCACGCCTCAACAACCGCCTCTACATCAGGTTCGGCTGCCAGCTTGACGGAAATATTGACGAGATGACCGTCCACTACTGGCACGCGATTGCATGATGCGCTGGCTTTTGCATCTAACCAATTGACTGCGCCGTCGTCTATTGCACCAAGCATACGCAACGTTTCGGTTTCCATCTTGCGCTCATCGCTACCCACATAGGGCACAACGTTGTCGATAATATCAAGCGAGGCAACACCCGGATAGCCCGCCCCACTAATGGCTTGCATACTTACCATGTGGAACTGCTCAATTCCAAAGCCTACCAACGGCTTAAGCGACATGACAACCGGCATCGTTGTGCAGTTGGAGTTAGCAACCAGAGCGCCTGTGGTCCAGCCACGGTTAGCCCGTTGCACATCAATAAGCTGTAGATGCGTTTCATTGACCTCCGGCAGCAGAAGCGGAACATCTTCCACCATGCGGTTTGTGGAGGCATTTGTGCAAACTACATGCCCTCGTTCAGCCAGTACCATCTCAATCGGGTCTGCTGCTTCTTTTGGTAGTGCGGAAAACACGAGCGGCGACTGAATCTCGTCGCTCAGTGCCTGAACAACTAGATCGGCAACACGGGCATCTGGTTGACCATCCAACACCCGGTTTGCTGCATCTGCGTAGCGTTTTCCGGCACTGCGCTCAGAGCCAATCACTTCGGCCACCTCAAACCAAGGGTGACGCTCTAAAAGCTGAATAAAACGTTGGCCGACTGCTCCTGTCGCCCCAAGCACCGCAACATCCAGTTTGTGTGACATAACCTGCCTTCCTAAATTCCGACAGAGCGCGTCCGCACTGCCGGATATGATCCCAGCATTTTTACGAACGACGCCCGCTGTAAAATTCTTACTAATGCCTCTTGCAATTCATCGTCCTGCCAGTGCCCTTCCACGTCCACATAGAATACCGGTTCCCAGGGCCGATTGCGCCGCGGGCGGGACTCAATCTTGGTAAGATTCAAGCCCCGCGATGCAAACTCCCCTAAGCAGTCATATAGCGCAGCCGGGCGATGGCGCGTAGCGAACACTAGTGAAGTTTTGTTATACGCGCCTTTTTGCGGGTCATCATGACCTAAAACGAAGAAACGCGTAAAGTTGAACGGTACGTCTTCAATTTCGTTAGCAAGTACATCCAAATGATACAGTTTACCCGCAAGTGCACTGGCAATTGCACCGACGCCTTCTGGTTTCTCCTCAGAAATCATCCGTGCAGACCCAGCCGTGTCATAAGCAGGAATAGGCTGGATATGATGCCTTTTCAGGAACTTTTCGCATTGGGCCAACGCCTGTGGATGGGAACGCACAGCTTTGAGTGCGTCAATTTTTACGCCATCTGGCGCTAACAGCGCATGATGCACATGCAAAATTACCTCTGCCTGGATCAGCAGGTCGTGATCCAGTAGCAGCTCATAGGCTTGATCTACAGCACCCGCCAACGCATTTTCCACGGGCAAAATACCGTATTTGACTTGCCGAGTCTGAATTTTTGTGAATAGCTCTGTTAAATCGGGGCATGGTAGTACATCAACCTCATCGCCAAAATGCTGGCGAATCGCCTGTTCGGAGTAAGCTCCCGGCACGCCCTGGAAAGCCACGACGTCTCTCACGTAAGTTCGTTCCTTTTGGTTTGGGCCAATCATGAATTAGTGAATGGCATTGTGAATGCGATTCGCGGTTTGGTCAATGACCAGATCAAGCCACTGTTTGACAGTCACCGCAGGGCAATGATATGATTTTGATGACATCCATTAGCATAATCAACCGACCATCATGCAAACCACGCGCAAGCAAATTCTTGAAGTCTTAAATGAGCAGCGCACCGCCACGGTGCAAGAAATCGTTATAGAATTACAAAAGCGCCGTGGCGACAATTTAACTGCCGTGACAGTGCGACACCACCTTAACTTGCTGCAACAACAAAACTACATCACCACTACGGGGTGTAGGCATCACAGCAAGCCAGGCCGACCACAACACGTTTATTGCCTAACTGAACAAGCGCGTCAGCATATGCCAGCAAACTATGCAGTGCTTGCGGATAACTTATTGCGCAACGTCCAGCACAACGTCCCACAAAGC
Source organism: uncultured bacterium (assembly GCA_963922445.1). Taxonomy (GTDB): domain Bacteria; phylum Chloroflexota; class Anaerolineae; order Aggregatilineales; family Phototrophicaceae; genus DAOTTY01. Next base: position 5,805 of record CAWUJQ010000069.1, on the reverse strand, counting down.
ACTTTTAATGTTATATTAGAGGGCGTCGCTGACGAAATGGCGGATTGCGCGGCAATTCCAGACGACCTTCCAATGCAGCAGCGACTAGAAGCGGTTGTTGATTTCCTGAACCAACACGGTTACACCGCTCGCTACGAGGCAACCAACGACGGATACATTTTGCATACCTACAACTGCCCTTATCATCAGGTGGCTACCAAAGGGCATTCATTATGCCAAATGGATTTAAGACTCATTACATCATTGTTAGGGCGGGTGCCGCGGCGGATATCACTCATCACGGACGGCGACGCAAGCTGCGGCTACTTCGTCCCCCACAGTTATGATGATGAGCATGAGATTAATTGACCTCGTTTGCAGGGTGTGATAAACTTCCGAAACAAATCGATTGAACCACTTAAGGGGATTACCAATGACCACCATGGAGCCGGTTGATCAGACGAACACAACGTTTGAGATCACCATTACAGATTCAGCAGCAAGCACGATCAAAAATTTGATGGCCCAGCGCGAAATCCCGAACCACGTTTTGCGGGTGTTTGTGTCGGGTGGTGGTTGCTCCGGCATGCAATATGGCATGGCCTTCGAGCAGTCTCCCCGTGAAACCGACTACGTTGTTGACGTGAACAACGGATCACGCCTAGTCGTTGACCCCACCAGCATGATTTACCTTGAGGGCGCGACCATTGATTTCGTAGACAGCCTGATGGGTGGCGGCTTCCGCATCGACAACCCGAACGCTGTTTCAAGCTGCGGCTGCGGCCAATCCTTCAAAACTGAAGATGGTCAGGCCGGCGAAGGTGCTGGTTGCGGCACTTGCAGCCACTAAATTTCCTGGCATAACGCGAGCGGGGTGGTGAATGGATAGACCGCCCCGCCGTTTTGTTACCTCAACAGTGTAATCATAATCCCCAAAACACCGAACAAAGCCAACCCGACAATGGGCAGTATCGGCGCGATACCGTCAGCCCCTGCTCCCGCATCCTGACCCGCCACAAGCTGTACATTCCGGGTCGCTTCCAGCGTTGGCACCCCGATTAGCACACCCGGAGGATATGTAAATGTGGGCAGCGGCGTTTGGTTACTAAAAACAATGTCATTGCCCTCACTGCCGGGGTCCACAACCCCTTCTGGCAAAGAAATAACACGAGAAAGTGCCGTTACGGTTAGCTCACCGCCCGGTTCCGCCAGGATTGCCTCGCGGGTTTGGGTTGCACCATCGGTCAGCGGGTCAGGCGTGGATGTTGCGTCTGCTGCAACCGTTGGAATGTCGATAGTGTCCCCACCAACAACTTCGACCAAGTCCGCATAAACCCACGCTCGTTGGTCAGGGGCCAGGTCATACTGAATCTGTAGCCAGTTAAAGTATTGCCCAACCACGGTGTAGCGTTGACCAACTTGTATTGCGCCTAGACGATTATCGTCAGTGATCTCCGGGCTAGAGCGAACATTCACCTCAGAGATTGGTTCAATCATCACGATGTTCCTGGGTGTTGCGGTTTCGCCACTGATGTCGAAGTCAGAACCACCAACAGGTGTGCTGGTTACGGCTGGCGGTGGGGTCACGCTCGCCAGCCGAATTTGTACTGGTGTCGATGTTGGAATGGCGACTTGGGAGTAAACCTGAGCTACAGAACCCCAAACCGTAATCACGAGCCACGCCAATCCAATAACTGCTATTTTCGTAATATTCATCTTCTCTACCTTGACTTACCAGGCAATGCGATTAATTGGGTTCTGACGGCCTTGCTCTGCTTGTCTGCGTTCATTGTCACGTGTCATGATGCCCTGATACTCTTGGCCATCGAAGCCAATCACTGCCCACCCTCCCATCGTAAACGTGGGTACCGTTATCGTCGGGTCACAATGATGGCAATAGGCGGGAATCCACTCGCCGTTGTAACGACGAGCAATGTGCATGTGGGTTGCAGTCGAAAACCCACCCTCACAGGACGCGTAACCGATGACATCCCCGGTCGTGACATCTGTGCCAGACGGCACCCGATTCGCACTGGCAATGTGAAGGTACAATATCACCCAACCCGTCGTTTCATCAAAGTCCTCATCTAAATCTTGGATCACCATGCCGTTTTCACTACGGGCAATGTGACCATCCGCAATGGCACGCACAGCAAATCCAGAGGTGTAGCAGGCCGTTGTGATCGTTGAAAACTCATCCGGCGGCGCAAAATCCACTGCACTCCATGCACTGCCGCTACCCCATGCGCCGTGCGGCCCGCCCGTGTAGAACCACACCTCCTCCGGAGAAAATGGCAAACTAAGGTCAGGCTGTTGCAAATCAGCAGGGACTAAGGGCTGCGTTTCTTCGGCAAATGGATCGCCAAATAATGAGCGATAAAATACATCGAAATTTCCGGGGCTGGCTTGTTGGAGCCATACCTCATAGGTGTTATTAAGGCTCAGGAAGTATTGCACCCCAATCGTGCCCGGATTTAGCGCGCCGTTGTAGCGTAGGCGCTCACCGTCTTCAAAACTCAGCGTGTCCAATCCGCGATACTTCCAGCCATAGTAGCCAGTATTGAGCCGATCAGCCGTCCAGGCCAACTGCTTATACAACCCCTCACGATTCTCATCAATCTCTCCCATAGGGAAGCGGAGCGCCTCCTCTGAGAGCAAAGGCTGTGTTAGCCAACCTGACCGATATTCCAGCAAGGCCAGCAGTAAGCGCGCATCCACGCTAAATTCAACAGAAACCCGCTCGACAATCTCGGCTGCTGACAGTTGAACCTCCTCACGCACGCCACTGGCGCGGCTCTGTTCAACAGGCCCCACTGCATCGCGGACATGGCCTGTTTGCCGAGCAATAAACGCCTCCACATCAAAGTTATTGCCGGCACGACTACGCACAAAGCGCGTGTCGGAGACGATTTTGTTGGGAGGTGTTTCATTGGTTGGCGGTGCGGGTAACTGCAATACCTGGCCCACGGACAAAAGGTCTGGGTTTTCCAACTGATTCATCTCGCTGAGCTGCTCCAAGCTCACCCCATTTGACACCGCGATACCGGCTAATGTGTCACCCGCTTGCACGGTATATTCTGTGCTAAATGCTGCGGCTGTTTGGTCTCGCGTAGGGTTTGGGGTGGGGCGCTCAATGGCAACAGCAGGCGTGTTCTGCGTGGGAAGAGGTACCGCCGCTAAGCCATCGTTAGCAACCTCAAACGTCGCAGTCACAATGATGACATCGGGTTGAGTTCGGGTGCAGGCCAACGTGAGCAATGTCACGCTGGCCAACAACAAAAGACGGCTTCGTTTACCTGAAGCTCCAAATACCGAGGGTGCCTTCGGCAATAAAGACCGGCACGGTGGAATTAAGTTGCGTGTCAAGGATATTAATCGTTGGGGTATCATCCAGCACTTCGCTGTACACGATATAACGGCTATCGGGTGACCAGATTTGGTGACTGCGGCTGAACTGGTCAAAGTAGGTAAACATATAAACCATATCGCGGGTTGGTGTAAAGCCCCCGTATCGGGTCACGTCTCCTGATTGCACATCCAGCACCGACCACGCAATTTGTGTAGGCTGTTGACGATAGCTGACTCGCATACCTGCCTGCGCCGTCGCCGAATCAGGCGGCGCAGCCAGGGTGATGTACGCGACCTTTGCGCCATCCGGTGACCAAAAGAATGACCCCACACCGCCCACAACGGTCTCTGAGATGACATCACCCGTCAAGGCATCCACAACAACAAGGGGGCCGTTAGCGTCTACATAGGCGACCTTCTCCCCATCGGGTGACCAAGCGAAGTAAAGAATACCTTCGAGATCGGCAACCAATGTGGTTTCTTCCCCATCTGAGACGGTGATCAGGTCTGTCATACGGGTTTCCATGTTCAGCTTGCCAAACAGAATTCTCTCGTCAACAGGTGACCAATGCGGAGCCTGAAAAACCCCAGGCCGCTGAACAAGTTGCTCGGTTGTATCCGCATTCGCCATCTCATAAATGTCAAGGCGCGTGTTATTACGCTGCCAAATCATCTGCTGTCCATCCGGACTCCAACTGTAGTAGAACGGGCCACCGCGCCCCAGGGTCGTATTAGGGTTGCCCTCAACTTGATCCTGAATAGCCTCAACGAACAATCCGTCACTGGCGCTGTTCATCAGAATTGAAAGGACACGACAGTCTGATTCAGCATCGCAGTTCTGTGGCGACCAAGACGCATAGTTGAATACATTGCCTTCACCGACGTAAATAAGATCATCATCGCTGTCGGAGGCAACATAGGCCTGCGTTGTAATACCGCTTTGCTCATCCTGTGACATTGAAAAGTAAGCCAATCGCCCATCTGTTGACCACGTGGGCCAAGTGTAGAAGAGATAGCCGTCATCCGCGAGTTCAGCATCGTCCGTGATTTGTACAAGGTCTGTGTTGGCCGGGTCAAACAGATACACATTTCGATCATTACCAACAATAGCGATAGACCCTCTCAAATCGATATCACTCTCGCGCTCACTTACTTCTTGAGCGAGGGTGGGCTTGATGCTGAAGATAAGTAAAGTGACGAGTCCTAACACAGCATAACGGCGAATTGCCGTTGCAATTACTTTTAGCATTATTGTGATTCCTCTATAGGGTGGCTTACTTTTAGAAAGTATACTGCTAGGCGGAATATCATAAAGTTAATATGCAAGGAGAGTATCATGACAGATACAAGTGAGATCATGTCACTTCTGGAGAAAATGCGCGAGCAATACAGCCCAGAAAAAGCGCAAACCCTGGACACTGTCATTCAGTTCAACATCACGGACGTTAACGAGGCGCACTACTGGTTGGAGGTAAAAGGAGAAAACCTGGAGATTCATGAGGGCCAAGCAGAAGAACCACAGATGACCCTCATTGCCACTAAGGGTGACTTTGCAGATATGGTTTATGGCCGCTCAAAAGCCATGCAAGCCTTTATGAGCGGCAAACTGCGCGTAAAAGGTGATATGGGCCTCGCCATGAAACTACAGACCATTTTCGGCCTCTGAGTGAAATTTGAGACGTTGCAAAAGAATGCAATGTCTCGCTCTTACTTATCCTCATCGGCGTATAGGTCAGGCAAGTCCGGGACGGCAATCACACCTGCCGCAAGGTTGGCATTGCCAATGGCATCTTCAAATATCTCGTCCCAATCACCGTCTTCATCCAATTGTTCTGCCAAACCTTCCAGCAAATCAATTGCCGTTACTCCGCCTATCTCGCCGATAGCCCAAATGGCTGTTTCCTGTATGTCCCGATCCTCTTTGAGTGCTAAGCGGCCTAATGTGGGTAACGCTTCTTCAAGTCCTAACTCACCGCTGGCACGTGCCGCCTCGTAACGGATTGCCGGATCAGAACTAGACAACTCTTTGAGAACAGTTTCCGCCCAAATCGGATCACATGTGCGGCCCATTGCATATACGGCCCCGACGACCAACCGCGAATCTGCACTGTTATAACCTTCATCAATGATTTCGCTTACCGCACTGTGACTACTATTGGCAATGGCTTCCATAGCGCGGCGTCGGACTGGTGCGACCTCAGCTTCGTTGTTCCACACTTGGATGGCCGTCTCCTGCACCAAGTCACGATTTGCGTCCGTGAGTTTGCCGTACTCACCTAACAGGACGAACCGGCCCAGCGCAGACAGGGCCGACGCCCGAACATCGTCACTGACATCCCATTGAGCCATCGACACCAGCTCTTCGAGTAATGCCAGCGACTCATTTTCCCATAGCAGATCAAGGGCCATTGCACGAACACGCTCATCCTCGTCATCAAGCGCGATAAACCCAATAGCCGCATAATCTAGCTCGAAGTT
>CAWUJQ010000068.1:0-16591 GCA_963922445.1 uncultured bacterium | reverse complement strand
ACCTTTTTGGAAACCATTATCCTCCCTTTAGCTTCCATATGCGATTGCCCTAGCAGGAGCCTGAAATCACACCGAACGCCACAGCAACTGCTATAGCCGGAACGGTTTTCGCCCAAGAAACGTTGGTCATTGAGCTTTCACAGGAGCCTTCTACAACCCCACAACCGACTTCCGTTGCATCGGCTTTTGAGGTGGATGAGTTCAACTCGTCAACGACTTACTATCTAACGCAAGAAGCAAACATTCGCCCTTGTCCAATTCTGTCAGACTATTGTGCCCCGGTAGTGAGATATGCCAGCGGGACGGCTGTGATTGTGACCGGGGAAGTGCAGGGAGATGCTTTTGAAGGTTCGACAACCTGGTATCAAATTGAGTACGGGGAAGATAGTGTCTTCGTTCATAGTGCGCTACTCAGCACGCAGCGGCCACAACCAACACAACGCCCTGCGCAAGTTAGTGTCCCTGCCCAGTCATCGGGGAACACAGTAAGCAGTAGTTGTAGTTGTTCAGCAGACCTATATAACTGTGGTGGCGGCGATTTTGCATCGGAAGCCGAAGCTCAGGCGTGTTTTGAGAAGTGTATAGCTGAGGGTGCTGGTGACATTCATAGACTGGACCAAGATAATGACAACATTATTTGTGAGAGTGGGGTGAGTTAGCGCTCACCCCACCTTTAATACACTAAGCAGGCTCAGCCGTATTCGCCGCTGCAATGATTCCCTGGGCGATATGCGCCGGAACCTCTTCATAATGACTGAACGTCATGCGGTACAGGCCGCGCCCACCCGTGATGCTGCGCAGGTCGTTGCCATAGCGCATCATCTCGGCGAGGGGCACCTGCGCATTGACCACACTCTTGATGCCAATCGTATCCATACCCTGCACACGCCCCCGGCGGCTGTTCATATCACTCATGATGTCGCCCATCATTGCTTCGGGAACGATCACCTCTACATCGTAGACTGGCTCCAGCAGCACCGGCTGCGCCTTATGAAATGCCAGTTTGAAGCCTTCACGTCCCGCAATCTGGAAGGCAATGTCCTTGCTATCGACCGGGTGTTCTTTGCCATCGAACAGCGCGACTTTCACGTCAATCACCGGGTAGCCGGCAATCACGCCCTCTGGCAACACACTCTGCACGCCCTTATCCACAGACGGGATGAACGGCCCGGACACAGACCCCCCGCGAATCTCGTTAAGGAACTCATAGCCGCCGCCGGGGTTGGGTTCCAGGCGCAGTTGCACCTCACCAAACTGGCCCGCCCCACCAGATTGCTTTTTGTGGCGGTAGGTGTCGGTCGCTGTAGCCTTGATCGTCTCTTTATACGGCACACGCGGCAGGGCGGTATCCAGGTTGCAGCCCATGTGTTCGGCCATCGCAATCGCAAGCTGGACGTGGCTTTCGCCCATGCCTTCCAGAATGACCTCACCTGTGGACGTATCGTGACGCCAGCGCAGCGTGGGGTCGGCGTGGGTGAGGTCGGTCAAAACTGGCCCCATCTTGGCGTTGTCCGCCTGTGAGCGCGGATTAACCGCGACCATGTACAGCGGTTCGGGGAAGTTGGGTTGAGTGATCTTGATTGGCGCGGCTTTATCGCTAAATGTATCGCCCGTGTAGGTGTGGCCCAGCTTGGCCACCACACCGATGTCCCCGGCGTGCAGCATCTCGACGTTTTCTTGCTCTTTGCCGCGTGTGACCATAATCTGACCAAAGCGTTCTTCCGCGTTGCGGGTGGCGTTGTAGTAGCGGCTGTCACTGTTCAGGTGGCCGCTAAACACACGCATAAACGAGAGCGACCCCACATAGCGGTCATTCAGGCTCTTGAATACATACGCGGCCAGCGGGCCGTCGTTCTTTTGCGGTTTATACAGGAAGTCGAGTTCGCTGTCAGCGTTTGCGTATTGCACGCGGCGCATATGCGGCGGTGACACGTATACAGTGCAGGCTTCCATCAGCGGGCAGGTGCCGATGTTCTGTAGCCCAGACGTGACAAACACCGGAACTGTGCGCAGGTCGCTGTCGCGGGCGGCCATCCGCATCCCGTCACGGATTTCGTCATTAGACAGGTCGCCTTCATCGAAGTACTTTTCGATCAGTTCTTCGCTGGCCTCGGCAGCCGCTTCTACCAGGTCGATGTGGGCCGCTTCGCAGGCGTCCACCATATCATCAGGGAGTTCGGTGCGCTCGTGGCCTTCATCGTAGTAGGCCATCTTGGTCATCACGTTGACCACGCCTTTGAAGTCCGCCTGCTCGCCAATGGGCAGCATCACCGGAATAAACTTATAGTTGGGGAAGGCCGTCTTGAGTTGGTCTAGCGTCCGCTGGAAGCTGGCGTTTTCGCGATCCATTTTGTTGATGGTGACGATAATTGGCTGCTGGTACTTTTCCGCATATTCCCAAACCAGTTCGGTGCCCACTTCAACGCCCGCAACCGCATCAACCGTCACCAACACGGAGTCTGCCACGCGAATCGCGTTTTTGATCTCGCCTTGGAAGTCGGTGTAACCGGGCGTGTCGAGCAGGTTGATTTTGGTGTCGTTGAATTCGAGGGGAATGAGGGAGGTTGAGAGGGAAATGTGGCGGGCGCGTTCATCTTCGGTCCAGTCGGAGGTGGTATTGCCGTCCTCCACCCTGCCGATGCGATTGGTTGCCCCCGTGTTGTAGAGCAGGGCTTCAACGAGCGTCGTTTTACCGCTGCTTTGGTGGCCCACCAATGCAATATTACGGATGGATTTGGTCTCGTAGACTCTCATGGTTTGTTTGCCTTTCCATAATACGTATTTAATCATTTTAAAAATCTCTTCATACTGAGATTGTACAAGAATTTCGCTTTGCCTGTCAAAGAGGTCAGGTGAAATGTCAATACTTTTGGTGTGCCTCGTCACGTTGCGCTCGTTAAAAAGCGCACGCCATTTGTCAATAGTCTTACGGTCTGGCTCGGTTAAAGTTCCTTTAATGAGCATGTGGTAGACTATTAAAGTTGGCAAGCGCAAGCCTGCCAACACCCCATTGTTAACTCGCTGAGGAGGTTGAAACACCGTTATGTTTGACATTGGTGATACGATAGTTCATTCACGTTATGGTGCTGGTACTGTTGTTGGGGAAAAAACCATCACGCTAAGCGGCGAAGCGCGTTCTTACATCTGCATCCAACTCACTGGTGAACGCGGCACCCTGATGGTTCAGCCTGAAGAGGTTGACCCCGCAGAAGTGCGCATGACGATGGATGACATGAGTCTTATCCGCGATGTGTTTGACAACGCCCCTCAGGAAATGTCGGATCAGCATCGCAGCCGCCAGTCTACGCTGCGGGCCAAGCTGCGCAGCAATGACCCGCGTCAGGTCGCGCAGGCCTTACGTGATCTCATCTGGCGTGAGCGGACGGCCAGCCTGACGAACACTGATCGTCGTTTGATGGACGATGCCCGCAAAAAGCTGCTGCAAGAACTGAAAACCAGTTCGGCAATCAAAGTTGCCACAAGCAAGTTGGATCGAATCATTGAGGTGGCCATGTCTAAGCACATGAAGAACGCCCCCCAACCCGCAGAAGCCTAAATCACGGCTAATCACCACAAAAGGGGCATCGCAACAGCCCCTTTTGCACCCCACCACGCAGCATTTCCCCCATTACCAACTGTGCTATACTGGCCTTTCGTTACGCAAAATCACATAAAGGGAAGACATATGGTTGACCACAAAGCCGACGGCGAAGCGTACCTTGCTGAAAATGCGAAGCGCCCAGAAGTCACGGTTACAGCCAGCGGCCTGCAATATGAGGTCATCAAAGAGGGGGATGGTGCCAAGCCGAGCGTGACCGATACCGTGGAGGTTAACTATCACGGCACGTTTATCAACAACAAGGTGTTCGACAGCACCTACACACGCGGCAGCACGATTGAATTCCCGCTGAATGGTGTGATCGCCGGTTGGACGGAAGGCTTGCAGTTGATGACTGTAGGCAGCACGTACAAGTTTGCAATTCCATATAACCTGGCCTATGGTGAAAACGGTCACCCGGCGGGCATCCCTGGCTATTCGACCTTGCTGTTTGAAGTCGAACTGGTCGACATCAAATAGGCGTTAGGGTTATCGCCTACCATCGACCGCCTTCGGGTTGGTCGATGGTTTCGCTAAACCGAACGTGTGTTATACTAGGTGTGTAGATATGAATATACGTTCGTAGGGCGTTAATGAAGCCAAACCACCGCCCCAGGCAGTCGGCTATGGTCAGCCGGTGGTACTGCCCCAACTGCGGCCAAACCTATTTTGGTGAAGACCCACCCGATATGTGCGATTTTTGCAGTGATTTCACCACCTGGAAGCCCGTTCCCAGACAGAAAACTCAGCCAGAAGACCGGGACGACCCCCCGGTGCAGTTGCCTCTATTTTAGCGCGTGTTCGCGCTGCCACACGTCGGCCATCTCCGTCACAATTTGCGCTGTTTGGAAGTGTATGCCCGCGATGTCTTCTACATCTGGGGCATAGCCGCCACCCATCACCACCGCGACGGGTATGCCACGCTCATAACACATCTGGAACACCGTGCGGTCGCGTTGGGCAATGCCAGCCTTTGTCAGCGATAGCTTGCCAAGGCGGTCACCCTCATAAACATCCGCGCCTGCAATAAAAATGGCAATATCCGCGTTGGCTTTGTCTAGCGCGTAGGTCACACCCCGCTCCAGGTGGTCAAGATAGTCCGCGTCGCTTGTGTTGTTGGGCAGGCCGATGTCAAGGTCACTGGCGACCTTACGGAACGGAAAGTTCTTTTCGCCATGAATAGAAAACGTGAAAATCGTCGGGTCTCCCGCGCAGATGGCCGCCGTCCCGTTTCCCTGATGCACATCGCAATCCAATATGACAACATTTTGCACCAGCCCCATGTCCTGTAAGGCGCGGGCGGCGACAGCCGTGTCATTGAATACACAAAAGCCCTCGCCGTGATCGGCACAAGCGTGATGGGTGCCCCCAGCGAGGTTCATGCCTGTGCCGCTGGTGAGCGCTTCAAGGCAAGCGCCGAGCGTGCCCCCACAGGAGTGCTTGGCGCGCTCGAACAACTCCGGTGACCACGGGAACCCAATGCGGCGCACTTCGCGTTCGGTTAAAAAGCCGTGCTTTACTTTGTGCATGTACTCCGCGGTGTGGCACCGCAAAACTTGATCTTCCGTCACGCCGTCGGGTACCACCATCATGCCGGGGGGTGGGGCAATCTCGGTGAGGATGCGTTCGCGCAGCCGTGAATACTTGCGCATCGGAAAGCGGTGGCCGTCCGGCAAGGGCAGGACGAAATCGTCGCAGTAGAAGAATTTCATGCTGTTGTCAGTTGTTGGCTTACAAGCCTGACTATTCTACCAGAATACCCTGGCCGATCAGTAGGCACCCCGCCGTGATAGCACCACCCAAATGGTACGCCACAGAATTTGCAAATCTAGCCACATGGAGTAGTTACGGATATAAAAGAGGTCATAGTCGGTGGCCGTGTGCATGGGCTTGTTCGCACGCCCATTGACCTGCCACCATCCGGTGAGGCCCTGCGGCACCTCGAAGCGCTTACGCTGCCAGGGTTCATACATATCCACGAGCCAGGGCATTTCTGGGCGTGGCCCCACCAGGCTCATGTCCCCGCGCAGGATGTTAAACAACTGCGGCAGTTCGTCCAGGCTGGTTTCGCGTAAAAAGCGACCGACCCGCGTAATACGGGGGTCGTCTGGCCGTTTGTGGACGATATTGCCTTTGTCGTCGTAGTGCAAAATTTCTTCTTGCTGCCACTCTGCGCCGTCACGCATAGAGCGGAACTTGAGCATCACGAACTTGCGGCCTTGTTCGCCTAACCGCTCTTGCTTGAACAGCACCGGCCCACGGCTGTCTAGCTTGACGAGCAGCGCAATAATCGCCATCAGGGGCAGGGCCGGCATGAGGATAATCAGCGTGACCACGATGTCAAACGTGCGCTTGAGCGAACGCTGGTACGGCGTGAGGACGGGTTCCTTGAGCGATAGCAGCGGAATGCCACTAAAGTTCTCCACGTTCACCTGCAAAAACGCGAGGTCAGTATACTGCGGAATCACACGGATGTTGACAGGCAGCGCTTGCAGTTGATGGACGAACTGGTTCAGGTTAAGCGAGCTATCACGCGGGACGGCCACCACAACTTCGGTCACATCAAAGTGCTGGATAATGCCCTGGATATGCTCGACCGTGCCAATGGTGTTGTCTGTTGCTTCAAGTTCGTGCAGCGCGACCGTACCGACCGGGTTCAAGCCCATCCACGTGTGCTGCTGCACAATCCGCAGCATCTGCTGGGCCATGTCGTTCGTCCCCACCACCAGCACATTACGTTTGTCAATCCACTGCCGCCGCTTGAAGTAGAAAAAGCGCAGCAGCAAGCGAGAGCCGATAATCAGCAGCAGATGGATGCCCAAAAAGTAGATAATTTGCAGGCGGCTTGTGGTGCGGAACGACAGATACAACGCGCCCAAAAACATCATCCAGCCCAAAACAGATGCCGACGTGACCATTTGCAGTTCACGCACGGTTTGCGATACACGGTTCGGGTTGCGCGCATCAAGCAGGGCGAATGCAAGCGCATAGACCACCACCGCCAGGGCATAGACGTGTGGCGGTAGGTAAATGGCAGACGGCGGGGCTTCCATGCCAACTGGAATAGTCAGGCGCATGTAGGTAGCCACCGCAAGTGCGGCGACGACCAACGCCGTATCCAGCAAGATAAGCAGTAGAGTAAACCGCAGTCCGATGTGTTTGAACACGATACGCTGTCCCAGTAGCCATCACCACACCGTTTATTCTAACGGTTTTTTTTACGGCGTGGCAACGTCCTATTGATTCTCCAAGGCTTATAGACAAAACCTAAGCAAACCGCAGCGGTCGCATCCCGTTAAGCGTGACCAACACCAGCATACCCACGTCTGCAATGATGGCCAACCACAGCGAGGTGATGCCCAGCACAGCCAACGCCACGAACACCAGCTTTACACCGACCGCCAGAGCGATGTTCTGTGAAATGAGGCGGCGCGTAAACCGCGACAGGCGCATGGTAAACGGCAGTTGGCGCAGGTCATCGGCCATCAGTGCCACATCAGCCGTTTCGATGGCCTGTGCGCTGCCTGCGCCACCCATGGCAATGCCCACATCAGCCGCAGCCAGGGCGGGGGTGTCGTTCACGCCGTCACCAATCATGGCTACACGGCCATACTGACCGCGCAACGCCTGCACCGCTCCTGATTTATCGGCGGGCAGCAGTTCGGCCCGCACATCGGTTACACCCACTTTAGCGCCAACGGCCTGCGCGACGGTGTGATTATCGCCCGTCAGCATGATGGTTGCTACACCCAGGTCATTCAGCGCGGCGACAACATCCTGACTGCTGTCGCGGGGTGTATCTGCCACGGCAATCGTGCCGATGACCTTGTCATCTTCTGCGACCATCATTGTGGTGTGACCGCTGTTTTCCTGCTCGGTGATCGCGTCACACAGGGCGGCATCATGCGGGAATGCTTCATCAAAGTAGCGGTGACTGCCCACCGTGATGGTGTGTCCGTTAACCTCGCCCTGTACGCCGCGTCCGCTCAAGTTAGTGACGTTGTGCGCTGCAAACATCGGCTGCCTGTCACGCGCTGCGTTGATGACGGCTGCCGCCAGCGGGTGCGTGCTTTGCTGCTCCACGGATGCGGCATAAGCCAGCATGTTGTCGCACACCTCGCAGATGCCGCCTGTTTCGCAGTCCACGGCACGGTAAGCCGTTACTCGCGGCTGACCGGACGTAAGCGTCCCTGTTTTGTCGAAGGCGACTGCCTTAACCCCACCCAGCATTTCCAGGTGAAGGCCGCCCTTGATGAGTACACCCCGGCGCGCTGCATTGGTTATCGCCGTCACAACAGCAACGGGCGTGCTAATCACGAGCGCACACGGGCAGGCAATCACCAGCAGCACCAGCGAACGGTATAACCAGCCATGCCCGCCTGCCGCTGGCTCAAAGAAAGGCGCACCGAACAGTAAGGGAGGCACTGTCGCAATCAGGAAAGCGGTGACGACGACAACAGGCGTGTAGTACTTGGCGAACTGGTCAATGCGCCGCTGTGACGGTGCCCGCACGCTTTGCGCATTTTCTACCAGTTGGATAATCCGGCTGAGGGTGTTGTCAGCGGCCAGACGGGTCACGCGTATGGTAAGCGCGCCGTCGCCATTGATGGTACCTGCATAAACCTCGTCGCCATTGGCCTTGCCCACAGGGATGCTTTCGCCTGTAATCGGTGCCTGGTTAACGCCGCTCTCACCGCTGATGACCGCGCCGTCCATCGGTATGCGCTCACCGGGCTTAACGAGAATGATGTCGTTCAGGCGCAGTTCCGCGACTGGAACCGTGTGCGTTTGCTCCCCGTGTAGGCGGTGGGCCTGCGCCGGCGCAAGCTGCGTCAGCGCTTTGATGCTCTGGCGGGCGCGGTCGGTTGTAAAGCCTTCAAGCGCCTCACCGACGGCAAACAGGAAGACGACCGTTGCTGCTTCCAACGCCTCCCCGATGACAATTGCGCCCACGGCAGCAATCGTCATGAGCATGTTGAGGTTAAAGTTCCGGTTTTGGAGCAGGTTGCCTAGCGCGCTTTTGGCAATTGGGTAGCCTGCAATCGCTACCCCTGCGATGTACCCATAGCGTGCCACAGTTTCCAGAAGGCCGAGCAGCGCTGCAACTAACGTGAGCAGCGTCACAACCCCGCCCACGAGCGCAAACTGTGTTTCGCGCTCATGCAGCAAAAACTGCATAAACCCGATTGCGCCGCCGCGCTGCGTGTCTTCGTTTTTATCTGTCGTTACCTCGTGGACGGAGTAGCCGCCGAGCGATTTTGCACGCGCATTAAGTGCTTCTAGCGAAGCGCTGCCATCAATGTGCATTTTCTCCGTCATTAAATCGACGCGGACGCCGTCCACGCCGTCCAGTGTAGCGATGCCGTTTTCTACGGTTTCTGCGCAGCCTGCGCAGTCCATGCCCTTGACGGTGTAAGTTCGTTGTTGTGCCATGTGTGTTTGTCCTGTACTCGCATTACGACCGAACGCGGCTGTGAATTCCGTCGCACCATTATAGCAAGTTCACGGTGCAAGCACGGAAATGGGATTCAATCTCTCTCCGATAGGCGGTCTCATCTGCATCTCAGGGGCGCATGTTACGGTCAAATCACGCACAAAGGAGAGACCATCATGACAGACTTATTGACGCAGCAATGCGAAAAAATCACCTCGCAGTCGAAACCGCTCGGTCACAGCGAAGTAGATGAACTCATGCAGCAGTTTCAGTCATGGATCATTATCGACTCTGGGGGCGACCCTCACCTGCGCCGCACATTTGAATTCCCCACATTCACGCGGGCGGCACAGTTCGCTTTTGAGATTGGCAAGCGGGCCGACCATCAAAATCACCACCCGGTGATTGTGCTGGATGGTAATAAGGCAGAGGTCACCTGGTGGACGCACGCCATCAGCGGATTGCACCGCAACGACTTTATTATGGCCGCCCACACCGACGACATCTACTCACGCTGGGAATTGATTATCGGTGACCGTGACGCGGTTGATCAAGCATCGGACGAATCGTTCCCGGCAAGTGATCCGCCGGGGTTCTAGGCTAAACGCCCAGCGCTTTTTCTTTCCACAGCTTTGCGAGTAGTGTCTTCATTTCATCTGCGGATTGGGCTGTTGCCCCATTGATGCCTTCTACCTGCATCACGCGCTGTCCGGGCGGGAAGGTGACCGAAATGCGCTTGTTGGACTTATCCGCCAGTTTAATGGCCCGGCCCTGTTCGGATTTGCGGATTTGTCCCTTTTTCCCCTGCCATAGGTCGACCCAAACGATACCCGGTTTGGCTGACGCAGTTTCGCCACGGGCATCCGTGAACTGAGGGGCCATAAAGCCCACGAAGCAGCGCTTTTTGCCACCCCCGCCCATCAGCCCGCCCAGGCCGCCCTTTTCGTCATCGGGGTGGGGGGTGTTGTCGGTTTGCTCTTCGGCACCCCATGCAGCCCCCAACTTTTTGAGTATTGCCCCTATCGGGCGCACGTTTGCCTTAAAGTCGGCACTCGTCAGGGCATAATCTTGATAAGCCGCCGCCCGTTCCGCCAAATTGGGCCACTGGAACGGCCATGTATTCGCGTTCCACAACACAACCAGGCGGTCACGTAGTTCCTGCACAGAATGCACCATGTCATTCCCGTCAATGAGGAAGTCATCGTTGTTGTGATCTGCCACGAAAACCACATCAATGCGCCCGCATGGAAAAGCATCCGGCGCTAAATCCAGTTCAATCGCTTTGCCATCGTTTTCGTCACGCAGTTGCCCCGTTTGGCCATACCAAAAGTCCGCATACACATGGCCGCGCTGGGTGCCGTCAGGGTAGGCATACTGGAGCGCGAAGCGCTTGTCCGGCGTGTCGTCGGGGGTGTTGTCTATTTGCTCCATGCTGCTCCAACGGCTGCCAATGCCGCGTAGCACGTCTGCGACCGGGTCTGCCAGGCTTTCAAAGTGTTCGATTTGCTGTTCCAATGGGGTGGTCATGAGGGGTCACTTTCTGCTTCATCCAATAGGGCTGGTTTGCGATCCACAATGATATACATCATCATGCGAAGTTCTTCTGGGGTGTCGTCCTCGATGTAATAAGGCCCATCCAAGGTGTAAAGGGCTTTGATTTGTGCCAAGCTATCGCTGTCGTTTGGTTTGACGAACACAACGTGCGCCCAATTAGGGCGTAAATCCGCAATTGCTGGGGTCACATTTTGCTCGTCGGTGTCTATGAAGGTGATAGCTGGTTTTTCAACGAACTGGCTAACTGCCACCAATAGCGGGTTTTGGTGTTCGTCATGGATGACGTGGATATAAGCACCTTCAGGAATGTTGTGCCTCAGCGTTCTGAGCATGTATTCAGCCGAATAGAAGCGCCGCTCAATGAGTAACTCGTGGATTTCGTCAATAAGGGACGGCACAGCCACCCGATAGTAATACACTACGTTGACGACGCTAAGTGCCATCATGATCGAAACTGTACTCGTTAGCACCCACTGCTGACGAATGCTGTGCTTGAGGAGATAGTACAAACCTATAACGGCGGTCAGCGCAACTGGCGGTGCAACAATCACGTACCGTGGTGTGGACGTCTTCTGTAGCAAACTGTTGCCTAATATCGTTAAAGCAATCCACACCAAAATGAGGAGGTAAGCAGGTTCGCGCCACTGTGCGAGCATCACGCCAACGCCAAATAGAAATGGCAGCAGCATCCATGCTGGAATAAACGGTTGCGATCCACCAAAAAAGCCAGTCGGGTCGGGCCGTGATGTGAGTGTCGTCACAGCACCAGGGAGGCTTCTACGAATGAGATTGTAACGATCGGCCAGCGAAACGCCCTCATCAAGCATATTGCTGCCAACGTTAAACCTCGTCAGCATGGGTTCGCCAGAAAGCCCATTTACGGCCCATGGCACAATACCGATGAGCATTGCAACCGAAGCAGCTAGCAGCACGCCACGCCACCGTGCGCGCACTTCGGGCAGATGGCCACTTAACAGCAAACCGATGATCCAGAAGGCAAACAGGGGCGGCATGAGCAAGCGCCCGGCTTCGTTGAAATATTGCGTGAGTCCAAGGGCAGCGCCTGCTAGCACGTACAACGCACGGTGATTCAGCCGCATAGCACGCAGCGTTAAGGCCGCTGCCAGCGTCCCCACCACAGGCGCTGCAATCGTGAGCAGAGCAAGCCGACTGTAGTGAATGTGAACAGGCAGCGTCGCCAGTGTGAGGGCGGTCAGCGTGCCGATAAAAGTAGCGGTTCGTTTATCCTGTTGCTTTAGGCGTGCTGCTTCATAGCCCAATGCACCAGCAGCGCTCACCGTCAACGTGCCAAGAATCACACTGGCAAGGCGTAGGCCAAAAAAGCCGTCCCCCGCCCAATCCGAGCTAACGGCACCCCAGTAGGTATACAAGTGAGTTCCTGAAATATAGCCTGTTACCCGGCGCAAGAGCGGCGCGCCGTAATCACCTTTCTCAAGAAACACAATCGCTGTTGTGTACAGCCATTCGTCAACCATGTACGGTAGGGCCGTTCCTAACTGCCATAGTCGGATGCACAGTGCGAGAACCGTCATGGCAAGAACCATGATGCCGATGCGGTTCGGTCGCGTTAGGCGTAGCTTTCCACCCGCGAAGCCATAGACAAGCAGGATGACTGCCAGCCACAACAGCGCGTGCTGAAGGTGGGTATTGAAAAAGCCCTTCGCCATATTACGTTGATCGGGCAATGCTAACCAGGCGAGCAAAACAAGTCCGGCAGCGCCAGCGACGGCGACGACAATGTGCCACCAGCGTGTCCGGCTAGGGACATATGCGGGCAAATTGTCTAATTGTGTAGAGTTGATGGGTAGGGTGCGGGCTAACAGGGGCACTGATGCAAAAACCAAGCTAACGCCCACGAACCAGTAGCGCTCCTCATTGACGGGCAAAAGTACTAGTGTTGCTGAAACAAGGACGGCAAGACTGTAAAGGCGGAGGCGCGCCTGTGACCGAACGCTGATTTGGTCAATAATGTCTGTGATGGACTGAATAAACCATCGGAAATAACGTAGTGGAAAGCGCAGAACGCTTGCGATGCTGATAATCACAGAAGCAGCCAGCAGTGGAAATGCATACTGGCGCGGTAAGGTGAAAAATACAGCAAAAGCGGCTACGAAAAGTACAGCGTAAAGCCATAGCCGCCGCCGGGTATCTGTGATCTCCGTCATCAAGGGGCTGCTCTATAGTTGGCATAAGCATTAAGGGTGCAAGGGTTGCTGCACCTTACACCCCATTATAACCCAACTATGCTTTGTGGACTGTGCCGCTGTTGTCAAGGCGAATGGCGTCGCCTGTATTGAAAACTCGCGTCACTTGCTTGACGTTTGTCGTTGACGGAATCCCCAACTCACGCAGGATAATGCTGCCATGCGACAGATCACCGCCTGTTTCCACAACGACGGCTGCCACTTGTGTGAAGGTCGCAATCCAGCCGGAATCGACAGAGCGGGCCACCAAAATCGTATTTTCTGGCGTGAAGCCGTCTGGCAATTGTGTGGCGGGTTCTTGCAACACCCAGGCTTGCCCCTCCACCTCACCTGCAACCAGGCTTACCCCACTGACGCGGGTCATGTTCGGGTCAACGTTTGGATTGTAGTTTTCCAGGTCATCACCCCGGCGCAGCAGGTCAGGCATGTCGTATGCCGCCAACGCCGCTACTTCGGCGCGCCGTGTCTCAAAGAAATCCGCCGGGGGCGTCCAGTCCACATCTAGCAGGTTGATCTCGTCCAATGTCATATCCCAGATGGCATCTGCTTGGGGCAGTTGACCGCGTTTGACGGCTTCATTTGCCAACTTCAGGAGGTGTAAGCGAATCCGCTCGAAGGCGCGCATTGCATCATGGCGGAGTTGCTCACGCGCTTCGATGAGCTTTTTGGCTTGCTTGGCGACACGACCCAGCGTGTCCTCATTGACGCGCTGCACAGTGTGATGCTTGCCCGGATTGGCAATGGCCAACAGCAGGGGAGCGGGTTCTTCACGGTAGCGGGGGCGGGCGATGTCGCTCTCGTAGATGCCTCGGTGACCGTGCTTAGCCGCGAACAAACCCCACCGCCGCTTGAATTCTGGGTCATCGGGCATGGTGCCCTGCTTGAGCGCGGCCATCACAGCCGGGTTTGCATTGGCATACTCACGCAATGGCGCAAGGTCATCATATAGCTGTGTGGCAGCAGAGCGGGTCGCCGCCGCCATCAGTTCGAGCTTCCCGTTGCGGCGCAAAGTCGCCAGTGGCAGGCTCATAGCTTGGGTCAGGTTAAACATCTCGCGCACAAGCGCGGTGTACGTCCAACGCATGGACTCGTTAACGTCGCTAAACGTGTTGCCCAGGCTATTGGAGCGCTGGTTAATCTCCTTGCCCATCTTCTCGGCAGATTGTGCCGCATTCATCTGGGAAAGACCTAACTGTGCCAGGCTCGGCAGCTTGGCAATAGCCCGCTTTAACCGTAAGCCGGCTGTATTGCCCGCATCCCCGCCGATGCTGTCTGTTACGAGGGTGGTGGGTAGGCCCAACACGCGCACCGTTTCCGTCATCAGCGACAGGTTAATGTAGGGGCGGCCTTTGAAGACTTCGATAAAAGGCCGGTGCTGCGGGAGTTCACTGTCGAACTGGCGATACCAGTCATACAGGTCATCTGCGACGGATTCGATGACGCTGACCATGTATTGCGACGGCAGCGGCGGCAGAATTTCTTTGTGATTGGCGATGGTGAACAGTTCGTCACGACGCACACCTGCCGTAATCGGGCGTACCTGAATGATGTAACAGCTCGAACCGTCGTCGGCCCATTCCACGTCCCAATTGGATTCGCCAAACTGCTGGCGGACGCGTCGCAGCACAATCTGAAGACGGTCTTCCCAGGTGGCATAGGCGCGGTTGGTGCCTTCTTCGTTGTCGGCTTTTTCGTAGAGGCGCAGCTTGCGCAGTTCAGCAACAGCGCCCTCGGTTTCACCGCTCAAAAGCGCTTCGGCTGTGCCTTCAACGTAGTTGACGTAATCGTCTTCGTAGTTTGTTTCGGTAAAAGCGGCCCCGGCGTGTTTGGCGTCAACCATATGCATGACCAACACATCACGCCGGATGTCGTCGTATTCTAGCGATGATGACCAAACCTCGCACAGCGCGCCGATGAATGCGTCTGGCTTGGTTGGGTCTACATTGGTCACAGAGGCGAAGTGCCCAGCCATGCTGCTGGTTGGGTTGTCTTCAACAGTGAACGCAGAGCGCACCGCCACGGTTGTTTTTGGCGGAAAAGGGGGGAGGTTGAGGGCGGCATAGAAAGTGGCGGGGTCGGAGCAGGTGACTGCGCCGTCTTCTATGGTGATGATGCCGTCTTGCACAGACAGGTGCCACAGTGCGTCTAGCAGGATGTACCCGTTGGGTACGGGCAGTCCTGCCTTTGCAGCGATGTCCAGGTTGCGGCCTTTATTACCTACGCCAAGTTTGGCCGCTTCGCCAGAGCCGATATTCATGTAGATCGGCTCATCGACGGAGACCTGACGCGTTACAAGCTGACTCGAAGTCATGGTCACGTCCTTCATTATGCTCTAATGTTGCAAACGCGCCTTAATATAACTCACGATGGGCCGTAGTTATAGGCTCCGTGAAATTTTGCACAGAAGCGAGGTTAGCCTTGCAGCAACTGTTGGATAACTTTTTGGATGCGCTTCATCCGTTTGCCGGGTTCACGCTCTTCGTCAATCCAGGTCACAACCTGGATGCGATCTTCTTTTGACAATTCCTTAAACGCGCTCAAGGCAGTTGGCGTCTTGTGCAGGTGAGTGAAAAAATCAACAGGGACGGTGCGGTCGTCGTGATAGGTTCCGTTGCTCATGTTCATATCCTTTATTCAACGTAACGCTCGCGATTGTAACATAAGTTTACAAAAAGTTGAGAATGAATATAGTAAATTTATGCTGTTAAGGCTTTTCACATGTAAACCACACTTGCTTGACGTTATGCTGCTCCCAGCGTGTTTATAACATTAAAATGAGGGTTTCACCACGTTATAAATGCGTTTGTTTGTCATGACTTTGGTCGTGTAGAACATATGGCTCATGGCAGTGTTGGCCTGGGGCGAGGTGTGAATCCGTTTAGCCCCAGGCCGTGATGGGTTGCTATTTGATGCTAAAAGTACCTATTGCGTGGTTGAAGTGACTCAAGCTTCGGGTTCCAGCAGCCCCTTGGCACCTTCGATGTATTCCAGGCTTTGATGCCGGAAGTACGTGTTGTATAACTCCGAATAGTGGCCGCCCTGCGCCAAAAGCCCGTCGTGAGTGCCTTCTTCCAGGATTTCGCCCTTGTTCAGCACAATAATCCGGTCTGCGGATTTAATGGTACTCAGGCGGTGCGCAATCACAATGGAGGTACGCCCGATGAGGACTTCCTCTAACCCCTCTTGAATCAGCGCTTCCGTTAGCGGGTCAATACTGGCGGTTGCTTCGTCCAGGATGAAGATGCTGGGGTTTTCCAGCAAGACGCGTGAAAGCGCCACAAGCTGCCGCTGCCCAATCGACAGGCTGCCGCCGCGCTCACCAACTTGCGTATCCAGCCCGTCTGGCAGGCTGAGCAGCCAATCGCCACCTGCAACCTGATTCGCAACGGCCCGAATCTCGTCATTAGATGCGTGGCGCGCTCCCTGCTCGTAGTTCAGGTCACCGCGTTTGCCGTTAGGGGAGTCAGCCACTTGCTGCATGTCCTCGCGCCCATAACGGATATTATCGGCGACAGTGCCATCAAACAAGAATGGCGTTTGCGTGACGATGCCAAGCGCTTCGCGGTAATGCTTCAAGTCTAGGTCGCGGATGTCGGTACCGTCAATCAGAATTTTGCCACCCTGAAACTCGTAGAAGCGGGCAATCAACTTGGCGATGCTGCTCTTGCCGCTGCCCGTGTGCCCCACAAGGGCTAACGTTTGCCCTGCCGGGATGGTCAGGGAGAAGTTTTGCAGGACGGGTTCACCCTCCACATAGGCAAAGTCCACGTTTTCAAAGCG
>CAWUJQ010000067.1:0-16628 GCA_963922445.1 uncultured bacterium | reverse complement strand
CAGCAATGCGACGGACAGCGAGGGTGAGGTCAATGCGCTGCTGCAACTGCTGGACGAGAATGTGGCCGGACTGATTTTGTGGCCCAATGCTTATCCCACTCCCGCACAGCGCGAGGTGCTGGATCAGTACATAGCACGTGGGGTTCCGGTTGTTTTCGTGGATCGGTTTGTGGATGGCATTGACGCAGATTACATCGCCAGTGATAACTATGGCGGCACTTATGCACTCGTCCAACATCTCGTGGAGTTGGGACATGAGCGCATTGCTTACCTGCGAACCAATATCACCAACTTATTCCCGGTGGATGAGCGGCAGCGCGGCTATGAAGCGGCCATGACGCACTTTGGCCTGACCGCCTACAAACCGCTGCGGATTAACTCGCCACAGCAGCAGGTGTTCCTGGAAGCAGACATCCACGAGCTGCTAGCGGGCAGCAGCGCGGGCCTCACCGCGCAGATTATCGACCTGCTGCGGCAGCTTAACCCTATGCCGACGGCGATTGCCTGTGTGAATGACGCGCTGGCGATTATCACCATGCGGGCACTTAGCCAGATGGGCCTGGGTGTGCCAGATGACGTGTCGGTCGTCGGGTTTGATGACGTGAGCTTAGCCGCGTACATGCAGGTGCCGCTCACCACCACCCGCCAAAACGCGCACGCCATCGGCACCGGGGCGGCGAAGCTGCTGCTGCACCGCATTGATAGTGCCACCGCACCCGCTAGCCGTGAAGTTATCCCTACCCATGTGCAAATCCGGTCGTCTACCACGACACCGATTGCAATCCACTTGTCCAGTGAAAGGAAACGCAGCCCAAACACCTAACGCTAGACAATGGGCGTACAGCACGCCTGCTGGCAGCACTGCCGGCGAAGCTCCGTTGTGTTTAACCGGAGTGCTGACAAAAACTGTGAGTTGTTTATTTTTGAGGAGAGCAAGACAAATGAAGGTTAAAGCCATTTTCTCTGTCCTGGTTGTGGCGCTGCTGGCGGTGGTCAGCACGGTTGCCCTGGCCCAGGATGTCCCCCGCGAAGAAACACTCATCTTCGATTTCGACCGCACCGTCACCGACCCGGAAAACTACAATCCGTTTACGCCTGCCGGTAACACCAATCGCGGTAACGGCGCTCACCAGGCCATGTGGGAACCGCTCTTCATCCTGAACTACGAGACGGGCGAAATTGACCCCTGGCTGGGCACGGCGATGGAATCCAACGAGGGCCTGGACGTGTGGACGCTGTCCATCCGTGAGGGTGTTGCTTGGTCTGATGGTGAGGCTTTCAACGCCGAGGACGTTGTCTTTACAATCGAGATGCTGCTGGGTGACGAAACCGCTACGCTCAGCAACGCCGCTGATATGCAACAGTGGGTGGAAAGCGTAGAAGCTGTTGACGACCTGACGGTGCAGTTCAACCTGACTGGCCCCAACCCACGCTTCCAGGTGGATTTCTTCGCGGTGCGTGTGGTGAACAGCATCCTCATCATGCCGGAACACATCTGGGCTGGTGAAGACCCACTGACCTATACCTTCTTCGATGCAGAGGCTGGCCTGCCAATCGGTACTGGCCCGTACACGCTGACCAGCAGCGACAGCACCCGCTTCATGTGGGATCGCAACGATGACTGGTGGGGTGTGGCCGCTGGCTTTGAAGACTTGCCCGCCCCAAGCCGCCTCATCTGGGAATCTGTCGCCACGGAAGACAGTCGCGTGCAGTTGATCTCCAATGACGAAATCGACGTGGCCAACAGCGTGTCACTGGTTGCGTTCGAGATCATCCAGGCCAATAACCCGAACGTCATCGCCTGGGAAAACGACCTGCCCTACTCCTGGGCGGACCCGTGCCCGCGCCAGTTGGACATCAACACGACGATTGCCCCCTGGGACAACGCCAACATGCGCGAAGCGCTCAGCTTGATCGTTGACCGCGAGGAAATCGTTGAGTTTGCCTACGAGGGCACCACACAGCCGTCCTCCACGATGTTTGTACAGTACGGGTCAATGTCCCCGTTCATTGATGCTGTGGTTGAGGCTGGCTACGGCGAAACCCCCACCGCAGACGTTGAAGCGGCACAGGCGCTTATCGAGGCTGAAGGCTGGACGCTGAACGGTGACTTCTACGAGAAGGATGGCGAAACGCTGACGCTCAACGTGTTAGTGAACAACGCCAGCACGGAGTACACCAACACGGTAGACGTGCTCGTGGAGCAGTTCGTTGACGCCGGTATTGACGCGGCTGCCCGCCCGGTCGATAACTCCACGTTCTGGGGTGCTGCTGCCCCGACGGGTGACTATGAAGTGGCTTACGGCTGGCTGTCTTGCAGTTCCGTGAACGAGCCGTGGGCATCCATGAACCGTTACACGACGAACTTCCTGGCTCCCGTTGGTGAACCGGCACCGGGCATCAACAACACGGGCCGCTGGGACAGCGAAGCCGCTGAGGCCTACACGGCTGTCGTTGAGGAAATCGGTACGCTGCCGCTGGGCGACCCGGCGATTGTTGATTTGGTTGTAGAAGCCTACAGCTATATAGACGCCGAAACGCCGATTATTCCGTTGGTGCAGGCGACCAAGCTGCTGCCCTACAGCACCACCTTCTGGACGAACTGGCCAACGGCTGAGAACAACTTCAATCACCCGGCCTTCTGGTGGAACAGCGCTCACCAGATCATCCACAACGTGGAACCGGCCAGCTAACAACCTGGCTAACATCCGAACCGGGTGGGCGACCCTGCCCGGTTCAACCCAAAATAGACCGTTATTGGCGAGGGCAACCCGCATGGGCAAAATACCGCGTTCCTATCTGCTGCGGCGGTTGGGGATTTTCTTTCTAACGATCTGGTTTGCTGCAACGATTATCTTTATTATCCCGCGCCTGGCCCCCGGCGACCCCATCAGCGCGATGGTGGGCGACATGACGCAGGCAGGCGGCGACGTGGAGAACTCCCAGGCCATTATTGAGGGCTGGCGAGCACGCTTCGGTTTGGATAAATCCCTGCCGGAGCAGTACGTGCGCTACCTGGGCAACCTGCTCACCCTGGACTTTGGCTATTCGATTAACGCCTTCCCCACTCCGGTTGGTGAGGTGATCGCCCGTGCGCTGCCCTGGACGCTGAGCCTGCTGCTGCTGGCAATGGTTCTCACGTTTGCGATTGGCAACTTTTTGGGCGCGATATTGATGTGGCGTTACACCCCCCGCCTCGTGAAGATGTTCATCCCGGTGACGATGGTGTTTACGTCCATCCCGTCGGTGCTGGCAGCGCTGTTTTTGCTGTACAACTTCGCCTATGTGCTAGGCTGGTTCCCCGATGCCAACGCCTATAACGTGGGTGAGGTGGTGCCGGGGTTCAATCTGGCATTCATCGGCAGTGTGATTCGTCACGGGACGCTGCCTGCGCTGGCGATTATTCTGGTGAGCTTTGGCTACTGGACGCTGGGTATGCGCGGCATGATGATTACCGTCGAAGGCGAGGACTACATGCAGCTTGCCCGTGCCAAGGGCTTAGCCCCGTTTTATGTCCTCTACCGCTACATGATCCGCAATGCGATTTTGCCGCAGGTGACCGCCTTTGCGATTACGCTGGGTACGCTGGTCAGTGGGCAAGTGCTCGTGGAATACGTCTTCCAGTATCCGGGCATGGGCAAGGTGATCTACGAGGCTATTCTCGCGCAGGACTTCCCGGTAATTCAGGGGGCTTCGTTCTTCCTCATTACGATGACGGCGCTGGCCGTGCTGCTGGTTGACCTGCTGTACCCCTATATTGACCCGCGTATTAGTGCCGGAGGTGAATCATGACGACATCACAACCGCCCGTTGATGTGGCTGCTGTGCCGCCCGCTCCCCCAGAGGATGCACCGCGCACGATGGGTCGCTTTAACATTTGGGATACGCCCTGGTTCAACGCCCGGTTGATGACAGGCGTTGGCATCATCACTGCCATTTTGCTGATGGGTGTGGTCGGCCAGTTCTTCTGGGACGTGGGTATGGCCACCGAGCGTGACCGCACCGCCCGCTTTGCACCGCCCGTGGGCTTTACCAACTTCCGAGGTGAGCCGGGGTCGTGGGCACATCCGCTGGGGACGAACAACCTCGGTCATGATATGCTGGCTGTGGCGCTAGTGGGCGCACCCAACACCTTCCTGATTGGCTTTATCGCCGCAACGATTGGCCTGGGCGTGGGTATTGTGCTGGGCTTTACAGGCGGCTTTTTGGGCGGCTGGATTGACGATTTTATCCGCTTGATTTCCGACGTGACGCTGACGATTCCCGCGCTGATGGTGCTGATTGTGCTCAACTCCGTGCTAGATCGCATTAGCATCACGACGATGGCGCTGATTATTGCCGCGTTTGCGTGGCCGCGTGCCACCCGCCAAATTCGCTCCCAGGTGCTGACCATGCGCGAAAGCGGTTACGTGCAGATGGCGCGGCTTTCTGGCGCGTCCACGTTTGGCATCATGTTCAAAGAGATGCTGCCCAATCTCATCCCGTACCTGTTCGCCAGCTTTATCGCGGGTGCCACAGGCGCGATTCTGGCCGCCGTCGGCCTGGAAACGCTCGGACTCGGTCCGCAGAACGTGCCCACGCTGGGCGGCACTATCTACGACGCGTATCGCGGGTCAGCATTGAGTGCGAACTTCTGGTGGTGGTGGGGCATCCCGACGGTGCTGCTAGCGGTTATGTTTGTCGGGCTGCTGCTGGTCAACCTCGGCCTGGATGAAATCGCCAATCCGCGCCTGCGCGGTCGTAAGTAGGAGGGCGTCATGACGGACAACAACACACAAAACCGCACCGTCCTGGACGTCAAGGACCTGCGCGTGTACTACGAAACACCACGCGGCGACGTGAAAGCTGTCGATGGCATCAGCTTTACGCTGCGCGAAGGTGAGATATTGGGGCTGGTGGGTGAATCCGGCTGCGGCAAGTCCACAGCGGCGATGGGCGTGCTCCAGTTGATTTCACCGCCGGGGCGCATCGTCTCCGGTGAAATTAACCTGGACGGCACCGACCTGCTGGGCCTCACCACCGAGCAACTGCGCCAGATGCGCTGGTCCCGGCTGGCGTTGATTCCGCAGGGCGCGATGAACTCGCTCAACCCGACGATGAAAATCCACCAGCAAATTGCCGATGTCATCCGCCAGCATGAGAAAGCCGCAATGGTCAACCTGGCCAGCAAGAACGGCGGCAACGACGACGGCAAACCCGCGCAGCGCATGTCCCGCGCAGAGTTGAAAACGCGCATTTTGGAACTGTTGCAGTGGGTGGGCCTGCCAGAGCGCATCTACAGTATGTATCCGCATGAGTTGAGCGGCGGCATGAAACAGCGGGCCTGCATTGCCATGGCGATTGCGCTGAACCCGAGCGTGATTATCGCGGACGAGTCTACCAGTGCGCTGGACGTGGTGGTGCAGCGCGTCGTCGCCCAGACGATGCTCAAGGTGAAGCTGGAGTTGGGCGTGTCTATGATTATGATTGGGCATGACATGGGCCTGATGGCGCAAATGGCCGACCGCATCGTGGTCATGTACGCCGGGAACATTGTGGAAATCGCTACGGTGGAGCATATGTTCAAGAACCCCGGCCATCCATATACGCAGCTTCTCATCGAGTCGGTGCCGTCACTGAAAGAGCGCAAGCCGCTCAAAATCACAGAGGGCATCACGCACGACCCGCGCAACCCACCACCGGGATGCATTTTCCAGTTGCGCTGCCCGTTCGTGATGGACCGCTGCCACACCGAAAAACC
Organism: uncultured bacterium; assembly: GCA_963922445.1. Taxonomy (GTDB): domain Bacteria; phylum Chloroflexota; class Anaerolineae; order Aggregatilineales; family Phototrophicaceae; genus DAOTTY01. The sequence continues at coordinate 10,888 of CAWUJQ010000067.1, read as the reverse complement.
GCTCCGTCAGGAAATCCGACCCGGCCAGGAAGTGGCCTGCCACCTGTACGAAGAACAAGCAGACGGGAGCTACATCGATGTCCGAGATGTTGTTGAGCATTCGTAACGCGACGAAGGTCTACACGCAGCGCGGGGCCGGGGGTAGCAAACGTCAGGTGGTCGCCCTACAAGACTTCAACCTGGAAATTGCGGAAAGCCCTGCAACGATTACCACCATCGCCGGGGAAAGCGGCAGCGGCAAGTCTACGTTGGCAAATGTGGTACTAGGTTTTACACCACTCTCGTCTGGTCAGATCGTTTTTGAGGGCACGGATATGACAAGGGCCACGCCCTCCCAACAGAAGCGCTATCGCCGGGAGGTACAGGCCGTCTTCCAAGACCCGTTTGGCGTGTATAACCCGTTCTATCGCATCCAGCATGTGTTCGACATGGTGATTCGCAACTTCGGGTTAGCCAAGAGCAAATCTGAGGCGCGGGAGATGATCGAACAGGCGTTGAACGTGGTCGGGCTGCACGGCCAGGACGTACTACGCAAGTACCCGCACCAATTGAGCGGTGGCCAGCGCCAGCGCATCATGATGGCACGGGCATATATGGTCAAGCCGCGCCTGATTGTGGCTGACGAGCCGGTATCTATGGTGGATGCGTCTCTGCGAGCGGCGATTTTGGATGTGATGATGCGCCTGCGCGACGACGGTATCTCGTTCCTGTACATCACGCACGACCTCAGCACGGCCTATCAGATTGGCGACCGGATATTCATTCTGTATCAGGGCACGATTGCGGAGACGGGCAACACGGTTGATGTGATTGGCGAACCGCGCCACCCCTATGTGCAGCTTCTCATTGATTCCGTGCCAGAGCCTGACCCCAACATCCAGTGGGAGGGCACCATCGAACTGCCGCCAGACGAGGAAATGCGGACATCACAGAACAGCGGGTGTCGCTTCTATCCGCGCTGCCCGCACCGCCATGACCGCTGCCTGACGGCCTCGCCGCCGCTTTATCCCGTCGGCAAAGCGGGGCATGTGGCATCGTGCTATCTGTACGACGAGGCGGAGGTTGGCGCTGTTCAGGGCTAACCTCAACGAAACTTGTAGGGGGACGAGGCCGACCTCGTCCGCTACAATACGTCGTCTTGCATAAAAAACCGCGCCAGCAGCAGCACACAGGACAGATACATGGACATGAACAGTAGTGCGCGGGCCGCAATGAATCGGTGGCGCACCCGCCAAAAGTATGCCGAGCGCCGCATCATCAACTTTGAAGAGCGGGTCAACCTGCGGCTGGAGGCTATCTGGGAGCGCACCGTCACGCAGCATCACCCGCTGCCGGACTGGCACATCAAGCAGGTGTATTACCGTGATGTGAGCCACTACGACCCTATTGACGCAGACTGGCGGCCTATCACGGTTGGGGAGCCGTGGGGCGGGCGTGATGTGAGCGCGTTCTTCCGGCGTGAGGTGACTATGCCGGAGGCAATGGCCGGGCAGCCGGTGACGATGCGCGTCTATGTGGGTGGGGATTCGCTAGTGCGTGTCAACGGCGTGGCCCATCACGGGCTAGACCCGTTCCGCAACAGTTTTCCGCTAACAGACGGCGCTGCTGCTGGCGAAACCTTTACTGTCGAACTGGAATCGTATGTGTTCTGGTATCCAGCGGAAGGCAACGACCTCACCTTTCAGCAAGCCGATCTTGTCACAATCGACCACGAGGTGGAGGCAGCCTACTGGGACTTTGTGGCGGCGTTTAAAGTGCTGTTTGTGGAGGGCATCGACCCGAACCTGGCAGAGTTTATCGAAACACACTTGTGGGAAGCGCTGCTGGCAGTGCTGATCCACGAGCCGGACTTTGGGGCTTTCAAAGCCGCTCTGCTAGATGCACAAGCTACGTTCAGGGCGGCGGTCTACGAGACTGACCGCTTCAAAGTGCCGGGACTGATGCACATGGTGGGGCATTCGCACCTGGACATCGTGTATCAGTGGCCGCACCGCGAATACATCCGCAAGATTGGCCGCACCCACGCCACCATGCTCCAGTTGATGGAACAGTACCCTGGCTTTAAGTTCTCGCAGAGCAGCGCCAAAATCTATGCGGATATGAAAACACACTTCCCAGACGTGTTTGAGCAGGTCAAGCAGCGCATTGCCGAAGGGCGTTGGCAGCCTGTGGGTGCCTTCTGGCTGGAGCCGGACGCCAACCTGATTAGCGGGGAGTCGTTCGTGCGCCACATTCTGCATGGGCAGCGCTTTTGGCAAGCGGAGTTCGGGTTCCGGTCACGGGTGTGCTGGCTAATTGATGTGTTCGGTATGTCCTGGGCGCTGCCGCAAATCTTGCAGCGCAGCGGCATTGACGTGGTGATTAGCAACAAGTTCTTTGTGTGGAACGATACCAACCCCTGGCGCACAAACACATTCTGGTGGGAAGGCGCGGATGGGTCACGGGTGTTGGGGGTCGTGCCACCAGGCCACTTCATCGGCATGGTAGACCCCGACCACATGATGCGCTACTGGGGCGACTACCGCGACAAACAGTCTATCGGTGAGGTGATTTATACGTATGGCTGGGGTGACGGTGGCGGCGGCGTCACGCCGGAAATGCTGGAATGCGCTGACCGCTACGCCAACTTCCCCGGATTGGTGCCGACGCAGTATGCCAACCCGGAAGACGCGCTGCTCAGCATTGCGGAACGGGCACAGCACACCGACCTGCCCGTGTGGAAAGACGAAATGTATCTGGAAGCGCACCGGGGCACGTTCACATCAAAGGGACGGCTGAAAAAGCTCAACCGCCAATCCGAAGTGCTGCTGCGTGATGCTGAAATGTTGGCAAGCTTCGCATGGCGCAACGGCGCAGACTACCCCGCACAGCATCTTGACGATGCCTGGAAGCTGCTGTTAGGCACGCAGTTCCATGATGCGCTGCCGGGCACGCATATCACAGAAGTCTATACCGACCTGCTGGACGAGTATGCACAGTTAGCGCGTACCGCCCGCCAGGTGATTGATGAGGCGGGGCAGTCTCTGGCTGGGGATGGTGATGGGAACGCCGTGTGGGTGTTCAATTCGCTGCTAACGGCGCGTAGCGGTGTGATTCAACTGCCAGCAGACGGGGTCGGATCACAAACACTGGCCATGAGTGGCGGCACGCCGCTTGTCCGGCAGGCAGTGCGTGCGCTTGACAGCACGGAATACGTTCTAGTGGATGTGGGTGATACGGAAATTCCTGGCGTGGGGTATCGTGTTTTCCCACTTGTTGATTTGCCGCCTTCATTAAAAGTAGAGGGTGGTTCACTGCGTGTAACAGCTACCACGCTCGAAAACGAGTTTCTACGGGCAGAGTTCGCGCCGGATGGAGAACTCATCTCGCTGTGGGATAAGGATGCTGAGCGTGAGGTCATCCGGCAGGGTGAGCGTGGGAACCGCTTCCAGATATACGAGGACTATCCGGGGCGTTACGATGCCTGGGACATCATCAGCAGCTACCCAGAGCAAGAACTGCCCATGCGCGGCGAGTCCACGCTCGCCGTTGATGAAACCGGGCCGCTACGCGTGTCGCTCAAGCTGGTGCGGCAGTGTTACGATTCGACCATCACGCAGCGCATCAGCCTGACGCAAGGCTCACCTATACTCACGTTCGAGACGGAAATCGACTGGCACGAGCGCCAACGGCTGCTCAAAGTGGGCTTCCCGGTGGCGGTGAACACCCGAACCGCCACCTACGACATTGCCTATGGGAACATTGAGCGGGTCACGCACCGCAACACATCATTCGACGCGGCCCGCTTCGAGGTGCCCGCCTACCGCTGGATGGATATGTCGGAGGCGGGGTATGGAGTCGCGCTGCTCAATGACAGCAAATACGGTCACGAGGCCAACGGCCCTTGGATGCGCCTGACGCTGCTAAAGGGGTCAATTTCTCCGGACCCGCACGCTGACCGTGAAGTGCATCACTTTATATATGGGCTGTACCCACACATGGGTGATTGGCGCACGGGCGGGGTGATTACCGCAGCAGACGCGCTAAATACACCGCTACACGTTCGTCGAACAGCCGCGGCCCCCACAACATATGGTTACCTCACCTGTGATGCCCCCAATGTAACGCTCGAAGCGGTCAAACAGGCTGAGGACGGGCAAGCCGTGATTATCCGATTGGTGGAGCGGCACAATATGCTCACACGGGCAACGCTCACACTAGACCATGAGCCGCAGTCCGCACACTACTGTGATCTAATGGAAGCCCCTGAGCGTGACGTTTTCATTGGTGGGCGCACACTGCATGTTGAACTGCGTCCACACGAAATAATCACACTGGCGATTGCGTTTCCTGCTGACTACGTTTGAAGATTATGGCGAACACGCAATAAAACACACAACTCACAACTGACCTTGCAACAGTTTAGCGGGCATCAAATGCGTCAGATGCACTGAGCAGCACTCAAGCAGGTGCCGTGAAAATGCGATGCATCGTTTTCGGGTATTTCCCATAGAACCTTTATCGAAAACGACCTGTATTCGGTCAACGTTTAACCGATACGCTGATGCCATCGCGCAGCAGGGTCTGTACGTCCTCAAGCCGAAAAAGTGGCAAATCGCCTGGAATTGTATATTTTAAGGCGGCGGTCGCCGCCGCATATCGCAGCATCTCTTGTGGCGGCAATCCTTCCAGGTAAGCGTACAAAAACCCGGCAGAAAACGCATCTCCACCGCCAATACGACAGACGGTTGTCGCCTGGAAGATAGATTGATCATAATTCACGCCATCAGGTGTACACAGTTGAGAGCCATCTGCTCCACGTGTGACCACGATGTGCGCGTTGGGGTAGGCATTGTGCAGTGCTTGAATATCCCCGATTGCAAAGAGCTGTTTCACATCTCGCTGTGCGACGAAGATGATGGCCGCTTGCTTCATCAGGTCATCACAGTAGGAGGCAGCAGTTGCTTCGGGCCATAGCTTGGCGCGATAGTTCACATCAAAACTCACTGGGATTTGCTGCTCTTGTGCCTGCTTGACGAGAGCGCGTAGTGTTTCGTAGCTGCTCTCACTGAGGGCAGCGGTAATCCCGGTGAGGTGCAGTAAACGCGGTGACAATTGGGCCATCATGTCTGGCTTCAGGTGGCCAGGTTTCATCTGGCTGATGGCTGTATGTGCTCGGTCATAGGTCACGTCGCTAGCGCGCGGAGGCGGGGCTTCTTCCATGAAGTAGAGGCCGTTGCGTGCTTCATCCGTCCAGATAATGTGGCCAGCATCTACCCCGTGCTTGAGCAGTTCCTGTTCGATGCGCCTGCCCACAACATTGTCCGTCATTCTGGAAAACCACGCCACGCGCTTTCCAAGCCGTGTTAACCCAATGGCGGTGTTCAACTCGCTGCCACCCACATGAGACTCAAGCATGTGCGTCTGTTCCATGAGTTGGTAAGCGGGGGGCGTCAGGCGCAGCAGCCCCTCGCCAAATGTCAGCACGTCAACGGTCATAGAGCAGGCTCCCGGCGGTATTGCTGGAACCAGCCCAACATCTGGCGGCAGGTTTCTGCAACATCATCCACTTTAGTGAGGCTAGACCCAACGCCCAGGCAACATGCCCCAGCTTCCACCCATTCACGGACGCTCGCCTCTGTTGTTTGCACACCGCCCGTAGGCATGATGCGCGTCTGCGGGGACGGGGCCAGCACCGCCTTGATAAATCCTGGTCCGTAGACGGAAGCGGGGAATAACTTCACGATTTCTGCGCCGTTGATTTCCGCATTATGAATCTCTGTGGGTGTGCTGCAACCAGGAATGTAGGCGACCTTGCGGCTATTGCACAGCGATGCGACATCTGCATCAAAGTACGGGCCAACCACAAAGTCCGCGCCGTGAGCCAGAAACAGCGCAGCCGTCGGCGCATCTGCTATCGACCCAATGCCAAGGATTACATCTGGGAACTGGTGTCGCAACTGCTCAAACACGCGCAACGCGGCCTCACCACGATTAGTCATTTCCAGCGCGCGCAAGCCCCCGGCCACGCATTGCCCAACAAACTGAACGGCCTTGTCTCGGTCTGCAATGTAAAATACAGGCACAATGCCCGTACGCAGCATTTCGTTGTAAACGTGCAGTCGCGGTTTCATCGCGCTAGTCGCCCTTGATGGTAGAGCCGCCGTCGATGCGAAGGAGTGTGCCCGTGATAAACGACGCTTCATCACTGGCGAGGAACAGAATCGTGTTGCCCACCTCGTGCATCTGCCCGAATCGCCCCAGCGGGTGAATTGAGTTCCAGTTTGCGATGAGGGCGTCCGGGTCTTTGGCGTCTTCAAAAATCTTCTCGTTCATCGGCGTCATGATGGTACCGGGAAGTACGGCATTGATGCGGATGTTGTATTGCGAGTAGTCGGCAGCGGCCTGCTGCGTGAGTGAATTGATAGCCCCTTTCGCAGCAGCGTATGCACTCCACCCCTTAAAACCGAGTAGGGCCTGCACCGAACTCACGTTAACGACAGCCCCACCGCCGTTTTCAATCATGTGCGGCAGTGCGAACTTCATGCCACGCCATACACTGCTCAGGTTGGTGTTTAGCACCCGCGTCCAGTCCTCCTCACTAATGTCAACAATAGAGCCGGGGATGGCCACCCCTGCATTGTTGACCAGAATGTCAATCTTGCCGTATTCGCTCACCGCCCGCTCGACGGCGTTTTTCACGTCTTCGGTCTGGCTAACATCACAGTGCTGGAAGACGGCTTTGCCGCCTGCTGCGCTAATCTCCTGAACTGTTTCTGCACCCACCGCGTCGTTGATGTCTGCCACGACAACCGACGCACCTTCAACGGCCAGTGCCACCGCTGCACCCTTACCAATCCCCATCGCCGCGCCCGTCACCAGCGCAACCTTACCGTCCACACGTCCCATGATTATTTGCCCTTAAATTGCGGATCGCGTTTTTCTACAAACGCGGCGATCCCTTCGCGCCCATCTTCACTACTATACAACCGGAACAAGACTTCTTGCTCTAGTGACAGGCCACTCGGCAGCGAACCGTCCAGACCCACACGAATCAACCGCTTCATTTCCTGCTGGGCGAGTGGCGCTACCTTGAGCATGTAGGCTGCTTTTTTGAGCGCAGTCTCCATCAACTGATCAAGTTCAACCACTTCCGCCGCCAACCCTAACTCATAGGCCCGCTCACCAGAAAGCCGCCGCCCCGATAGCAGTACATCGGCTGCCACGTAGCGGCCTACTGCTCGCGTCAGGCGTTGAGTGCCACCGCCGCCGGGTACCAAGCCAAGCAGGCCCTCCGGCAAGCCCAGACGAGCGTTGGTGCTGGTAATCAGCACATCGCAGCACAGGGCAATCTCGAAGCCGCCGCCAAGCGCATACCCGTTAATGGCCGCAATGGTCGGTTTTGGATACGCTTCGATGTAGTCAAACAGGCGGCGGCTGTTCAGTTGATAGTCAATGAAGGCTTGTGCTTGCCCATCGGCATATTCAGCAATATCTGCCCCGGCGACAAATGCCTTTTCGCCCGCACCCGTTAAGACGATCACCCGAATTGCAGCATCGCTTTCGATGCGATTGAGGTGTTCCTCGAATTCGCGCAGCAATGGTGTGCTGAGGGCGTTCATCTTCTCTGGGCGGTTGAACGTCAGGACGGCAACCGCATCATTTTTGACCTCGTATTGTACCAGCGTCATACAATGGCCTCCGCGTGGAAGCTGGCAATATCGTCGCTGGAATAACCCATCTCTGCCAGGATTTCATCGGTGTGCTGGCCGACGGTGGGTGGCGCCAGCCGGATGGTGCCGGGGGTGCCGCTGAACTGCACAGGGATGCCAACCACCTTGATGCGACCGGCTTTGGGGTGGTCAATCTCCTGGATGAGTTCGTTGTGGGCGACCTGTGGATCGTTCATCAGGTCGTCGAAGTCCTGGACTTTTGCACACCACAGGTCTTTGGTGCCGAGCACGTCTAGCCAGTGTTGGGTCGTGCCTTCCTTGATTCGCCCCTGAACCAACTCCCGCACTTTATCACGGTGGGTGTAGGCCGCCTCATCGCTGGCGAACTCGCTCAGGTCAACGTCAATTAGCTCACCCAGCACATCAACCGGGTTCATGGAAATAGCCATGTAACCGTCTTGCGTTTGGTAGATGCCAAACGGCGCGCCCAGCCAGGGGGCACCGATGCCGGCCTCGCTGCGTGACCAGGGCTTGTCCAGGTTCATGTGAGCGACGAGTTCCTGGCACTGCATGGCGATAATCGTATTGAACAAGCTGGCGTCTACGCGCTGCCCTTCGCCAGTGCGTTCCCGGTGGAACAGCGCCACCATAATCGAGAAGGCTAGTGTGAGCGCAGTACTTGCATCAATGAACGACCCCGCAGTGGGAACGGGTGGTTCACTCAGGCGACCATTTTGCGCGGCCATGCCGCTCATCGCCTGCACGAGCAGGTCTTGGCCGGGCCGCTTAACATATGGGCCGTCTTGTCCCCAACCGCTCCCAGCCGCATAGATGATCTTCGGGTTGATTTCCTTGAGCGCCTCATAACCCAGTCCGAGCCGATCCATCACACCGGGGCGGAAGTTTTCAACCACCACATCCGCGTTTTTGACCATCTCACGGATGATGTCCTTGCCGCGCTCCTCTTTCAGGTTGACCGTGATGCTGCGCTTGTTGCGGTTCATCGCCAAAAAGAACGGGCTGTCCCCGCCCAAAAACTCGCCCATTGCGGGCAGGCTGCGCTCCCATTCGCCCTTGCCGGGGCGTTCTACTTTGATCACATCTGCGCCCATGTCGCCCAGAAACTGTGTTGACCACGGACCGAGCATCATCTGAGTAAAGTCAATCACACGAATGCCGTCAAGTGCTGCTTTCATAAAATTCCTCTATTCGATTACAGGATAATTTAGCTTTTGGCCTGATGTTGGCATCGTCCCCTTTGTGAGGTGCCAACGCCCCAGGCTTGCAATAAACAGGGTTTTCAAATCTGCGCCGCCAAACGCGATGTTTGTCGGGGTGGCGATGCGAGTACTTTCCCAGTCGTCGACCATCACCGCCAATTCGCCATTCAGTGAAAAACGATAGATACGGTCGGGCGTGTAGCACGAGATGTACAGGTTACCCGCCGCGTCGAAAGCTAGCCCGTCAGGAATCGTCTGGGGTAGTTCGACAACCGTTTCCGGCGTGCCGACGGTGCCATCCGCCGCCAGAAGTACCCGAACAACACCCGGTAGGTTTGACAGCACAATATAGAGCCACTGGCCGTCTGCGCTCAGGGCGAGGCCGTTTGGAAACTGATTCACCTGCGTGCTGACAACAGTAGCCGCGCCACCGGGTGCAATCCGCCACAGGCAGCCGTTTCGCTCGTGATGGCCTCCGCTGTCGGTCACGTACAGGTTACCCTCTGCGTTGAATACCGGGTAGTTGGGCACAGACATCGCACGTTCAGCGTTACCGCTGCTGTACACAGACACCGTGCCATCCGGTGAAATCTTCTGTACGCAGTCGTTGCCGTTGTCACAGGCGTAAAGGTTGCCGTTGCCATCGAAGCATAAGCCGAGGATAAATCCGCCAGTGTTAGCAAACTCAGTGTAGGCACCCGTTTCGGGATGCACCCGGTAGATTTGCCCAGCTTCACCACCCGCATACACATAACCATCTGGCCCCCACACCACACCTTCAGGGTGGGGTACTACCCACAGGAATCGTTGATAATTCCAGGTTGACCCAAACCCAGTAATTCGTAATATTCCTTCTCGATTTCGAGAGGGTAGTGAAAGATTAAACGTGGGGAATTGGGTATCTATCACCATTATTATAATTGAAACTGTGGTCATCTTCATCCTACTCAAGCGCTGGCTCCGCCGATGGTGGCGACGAGCCAAGCAGAACTGGAAAGATCATCTTCCGAGGCGATGGAAACCCAAATCTCCTGACGATTGCGGGCTATGTTGTGCTGGCGTGAGTGCCTGTCGAATCGCAAATCGTGACGTGGTCCCCTACCCTGTCGTGAAAAGTCGTCGAGGACGCAAGAAAACCATCTCAACCGCAGGCTACGCCTGCCCAAATCCAGACTGCAACTATTGTGGTATCACCGACGAGACGCGTCATGCTTTGGTGGGTTACGGCATTCAAAGCGGATCACAGCGCTTGAAGTGTCAATGCTGCGGCAAGGTCTTCACCTCTAGATTCGGAACGCCCCTTTACTATCTGAAAACAGCATCACAACAGGTTGAGTTTGTCCTGCTGTTTCTCGCAGAAGGCGTCGATGCATCTGTGCTCGTTCGTTACACGGGTCATGCGGATGCGACCCTTGCCCGCTGGTTGGCACGAATGGGGCAACACAGTGCAGGGTGGCACAACCATCTGTTTCGAGATTTGGTCCTTACCTTCATTCAGATGGATGAGATGTACTCGCGAGTGCGACGCCAAGCCAGCGCGATCTGGCTTTGGTTGGCGATTGATTCCCAAACTAAAGTCATCCCCTCGATGCACATCGGCGGCAGAACCAAAGCGGATGCGTTCGCACTGGTCCATGACTTAAAGTCGCGGCTGGCACGCGATTGCGTTCCCATCTTCACCACAGATGGGCTGCGAAGTTATTTCTATGCGGTGACGGCTCACTTTGGGTACTGGGCACGTCCAAAACGCGCACGCAAAGATCATTGGTTTGTCAGTCCTGATCTCCTCTATGGGCAACTGGTGAAACGCAAAGACCGAGGCAAAAAACGCTTTGCATTAACCCGTATGCTGTGGGGCGAACGACGGCGATTCCGAGAAACCTTGCGGTCACTGGGATTGACAACCACCATTCAAACCGCTTTTGTCGAACGAGTCAATCTCACCTTTCGACAAGGTGTATCATCCCTGTCGCGACGAACATGGGCCTACGCACAAAGTGTCGAAAGTTTGACTTA
>CAWUJQ010000066.1:0-17055 GCA_963922445.1 uncultured bacterium | reverse complement strand
GCCCCAACAGCACAATTGGATAGACAAAAACCACATCAGCCATCACGGAATCGCCTGAAACACTGTTTGCCGTAAAAAGCGCTCAACCAGCAGCAGCACGAGCGTTATCACCATCAACCAGCCTGCCCGCTCGCGCCAGCGCACAAACACCTGCTGCTCAATGTCCGACCGTTCCAGCGCGTCGATTTGCTCGTAAGTGCGCTGCAAACCCGCATTATCCTCTGCACGGAAGTAAAGCCCCTCCGTCACATCAGCAATAGAGCGCAGCGTTGCTTCATCGAAGTCATTGCTGCCCTGGGCCACCTCACCCGTCTCTGCCGGGATGTTAAGACTGGCACGGCCCATCCCAATCGTGTAAATGCGCACGCCCAACGCCGAAGCTGCCCGCGCTGCATCCAGCGGATTGACCCCACCTTTGTTGTTGGAACCGTCCGTCAGCAAGATGATAATGCGGCTCGACGCCTCGCTTTCGCGCAGCATGTTCGCCGCAGAGACGATCCCCGTGCCGATGGCAGTACCGTTTTCAAGTTCGTAGTCGGTAACCACTTGCACATCATCAAGCCGCTCAACCAGCACATTGTAGTCCAACGTCGGCGGCACATAGTGGAACGCGTCCGCTGCAAACACAACCAACCCCACCCGGTCAAACTCGCGCCCTTCGATGAAGCGCTGAATTTGTGCCTTAGCCCCTTCCAGCCGGGTTGGGGCAATGTCGTCGGCTTCCATACTCGTTGATATATCCAACGCCAGCACAATGTCGATGCCTTGCCCGCGTATGACTTCCTGCTCACGGCCACTTTGCGGGCGGGCAATCACCAGCACCAGCAGAATCCACGCCAACAGCCGCAGCACATCCGGCAAGCGCCGAAAGCGCACACGCCAGCTTCGTGTGATACCCAGCAAACGGGTGTCCGAATACAGCATGACCGGGTTCGACGGGCGCAGCGATGGAAACAGCGCCATCACCGCAAAGTAAATCACGGGCAAAATCAACAACCCCAATGCAAATGGATTGCCGAACCGGAACACAATCATGCCTCCACCTCCTGCTCAACGGACTGCACCCACTGCACAGCGCGCTGTAAAACAGACAACCGATCTGGCGTGAAGACCTTAGACGGCGCGAACTTCGCCAGGTCAGCTTGTTCCAGCAGGTAGGCGAGTTCTTTGCGCCGCCCTGCGGAAAGCGATTGATCCTCGGTTAGCTTGTCGATTAACTCGGAGGTAGTCATGTCTTGCGCCGCAAAGCCGAGTAAATCGCGCACGAACACGCGCAATATGTCACCCATCTGCATGTATTGGGTGACCACATCAGGGGCATCCGAACGCAACTGATTTAAGCGGCTAATGGTGCGCTGAGCCAGCGTCCGCGTCACGGGCCGCACGAACGTGCGCGCCGTTGTGCGTCGGCTTGTGAGGGCTTGCGTCATGAACGCACTGCCCGCAATCACGACTAAAGCCGCCAACCCGACGCCGCTCCATACCACACTCGCCGGGTAGGGCATCCAGTGTACCACGCGTGAAATGCGAAGTTCCTGCTCATCATCCAGCGTACTCGGCACGTCAAAGGAAATCGGTTCGATCGTCAGTTGCACAGGGTCGCTGCCCTCGCCCGTCTGAACCGTCACATAAGACGGGGGTGTTGTGACCACACCCACCCGCCATGGAACAACGATCAGCGGCAGCCGATACAAATTGCCGCCGCCAACAGGCTCGACGGTCAGGTCACCCGTTTCACGGATGCTGATTTCATCGCCCCAACTCGCCCCAACCACGCTGAAATCGAGTTCGTAGCCCACGGGCACCTGCACAACCAATAAGATGTCCACAGGTTCACCCAGCAGCGGTGTCAAATCACCCGCTTCAAACTGAGCCAAGAAGCCATCTTGGGCCAGCACCAGCAGCGGCAACGCCACCAGCCACCCTATCACGCCCCCCATGATGATCGTGCGCCGTGTCACTTCAGCTTCAACGCCCGTCTGCGGAAAAACAAAGTCAGCGCTTGCACGTAGTCGCCGTCCGCCGCCAACTCGATGCGGTCAGCTCGTGCGTCTTTCAATATTTGGTCGCGTTTATCACGGAGCTTGGCCGTGCGCGTGCGGAAACTGCGGCCCCAACCGGTTCGGCTGGTGTCCAGGGCGTACACCGCCCCGGTCTCCGCATCCTGCACGGTCACCAACCCCACCGCCGGGAACGACTCCTCTAGCGGATCGCTGGCGACAATCGTAATCAGGTCGTGCTTGCGGCCCAAAACCATTAAATCGCGCGCATACGATTCCGTATCAACCAGAAAGTCCGAAATGAGGAACACAATCGCCCGCTGGCTCAACACCCGGTTCACCGTGCGCAGCGCATTCGACAAGTCCGTGCCCCGACGTTTAGGCCGCGCCGCCAACAAGTCCCGGATGAGGCGCAAAACGTGCTTGCGTCCCTTGCGCGGCGGAATAAACGTCTCAATCGTATCGCTAAACAGCAGCAGCCCGACCTTATCGTTATTGCTAATGGCGGAAAAAGCCAACACCGCCCCTAGTTCCGCCGCCATATCACGTTTCAGCCGATCTGCTGTGCCAAACATAATCGACGCACTCGCGTCCAACACAATCATAACGGTCAGCTCGCGGTCTTCGCGATAGCGCTTGATAAACGGTTCCCCTGTGCGTGCCGTCACATTCCAGTCGATGTCACGCACGTCATCACCGGGCATGTAGGGCCGCACTTCATCAAAAACGATGCCGCGCCCCTTAAACACCGAGTGATAGGCCCCGGCAAATGATGTCTCGACCAGACGGCGCGTCCGCAATTCAATGCGGCGGATTTTACGGAGGGTTTCCGGCGTGAGCATTTAAGGCACTTGCACTCGGCTTACGATCTGTTGCACGATTTGCGCCGCTGTGATGTTCTCGGCTTCCGCCTCAAATGACACAGACACACGATGCCGCAGCACATCGGCGGCCATCTGTTTCACATCATCTGGCGTGACGTAACCGCGCCCACGCAAAAACGCGTAAGACTTGGCCGCCTTCACCAGGAAGATCGTCGCACGGGGCGAACCGCCGACTTCAATTAACGGGGCCAGGTCCTTCATGCCGCTTTCTGCCGGGTTACGCGTCGCAAAGATCACATCCAGCACATACTCTTTGATCTTGTCGTCCACATAAATCGAATTCACCACCTGCCGCGCTCGAACAATCGACTCCGGGTCAATCACAGGTTGGGGCGGTTCAGGGCGAACCCCGGCCATACGGTCGATAATAACCCGCTCGTCCTTGCGTGTTGGATAGTCCACCACCACTTTGAGCATAAAGCGGTCAAGCTGCGCTTCTGGCAGGGGATAGGTACCTTCTTGCTCAATCGGGTTTTGGGTTGCCAGCACCATAAACGGCTCTTGCAGGTAGTAGGTTTGGTCGCCAATTGTAACTTGGCGCTCTTCCATTGCTTCGAGCAGTGCGGACTGGACTTTCGCCGGGGCGCGGTTAATCTCGTCAGCGAGGACCAGATTGCTGAAGATCGGCCCCTGTTTGGGGATAAATTCCCCGGTGCGCGGGTTGTAAACCTGTGTGCCGACCAGGTCTGCTGGGAGTAAGTCCGGCGTAAACTGAATCCGCTGGAAGTGGGCGTCGATTGTGGCCGCTAACGTGCGCACGGCCAACGTCTTCGCCAACCCCGGCACCCCCTCAATCAGCACATGCCCGTCGCTAAGCAGCGCAACCAGCAGCCGGTTGAGCATCTTCTCCTGGCCGACCAGCACACGCCGCACCTCGTCCATAATGCCCTGCGTGAAACGGGCTTCTTTTTGTATGCGTTCGTTTAGTTGTTGTACGGAATTCATCCGAGTCTCTAATGACTTGTCTAGGGCGCTCTCATTCTACCGCAAACTGCCTAACGCGAAACCTGAAAGTACGCACCTTTCACAACAGAGTGCCCAGGCCGCAATTAGGAGTTGAACTGTGTACAATGCGTAGCAGAAGCGTTAATCTTGTTAACAATAAGACCATTGGTAACTCACGGAGGTTCGTGTGAACAGCCCACGAACACGCAACATTGTACTGATGATAACGGTTGTGCTGGTCATTACGTTTATCATTACCGTTGCCAGCAGCAACAACAACGCCGCCGAAAACATCCCGTTCAGCCAAGTTGCCGAACTTGCTCGCGACGGCGACATTGCCAGCATTGAGGTCATCGGCAACAACTTGACCATCACCCTTACGAACTCTGAGCAGCGGTTCGCATCCCAAAAGGGTACCGAAAGCACGCTCGTCAATCAGCTCACGGAAGACTTTGGCGTCCCCCGTGAGCAAATCGAAGCCATAGAAGTAACGCTGCGCACCCCGCGCAACGTTGGGGGCATCATCTTTTCACTGGTAACCGCCATCCTGCCCATCCTGATTATCGGCGGCTTGATCTTCTTTTTCTTCAGGCAATCGCAGGGAGCCAACAACCAGGCCATGTCGTTCGGCAAGAGCCGCGCTCGTATGTTCAATGGTGACCGCCCCACCGTCACGTTTGAGGACGTCGCAGGCTGTGACGAAGCCAAAATGGAACTGGCCGAAGTCGTTGAATTCCTTAAGGAGCCGGAGAAGTTCATCCAGCTAGGGGCACGCATTCCAAAGGGCGTGCTAATGGTCGGCCCGCCAGGGACGGGTAAAACCCTGCTCTCGAAGGCTGTCGCGGGGGAGGCAGGCGTGCCGTTTTTTAGCATCTCTGGCTCAGAGTTTGTCGAGATGTTCGTGGGTGTGGGTGCCAGCCGCGTGCGCGATCTGTTCGACCAGTCCAAGCGCCACAGCCCATCCATCATTTTCATTGATGAGATTGACGCGGTAGGCCGTCAACGCGGGGCCGGGTTAGGCGGCAGCCACGACGAGCGCGAACAAACGCTTAATCAAATTCTGGTGGAGATGGACGGTTTTAACACCGACACCAACGTCATCGTGATTGCCGCCACCAACCGCCCAGACATCCTCGACCCGGCACTCATGCGCCCTGGTCGCTTTGACCGCCGTGTAGTGATTGATCGGCCCGATGTGCGCGGACGTGAAGACATCCTCAAGGTGCATGTACAGGGTAAACCGCTTGCCTCAGACGTTGACCTGGCGACGTTGGCCAAAGCAACGCCTGGCTTTGTTGGCGCTGACCTGGAAAACATGATTAACGAGGCGGCAATCCTGGCAGCCCGCAAGAACAAGAAGACGATCAACACGGCAGATATGCAAGAGGCTATCGAGCGCGTTGTCATGGGGCCAGAGCGCAAAAGTCGCGTCATTTCACCCCAGGAAAAGCGCATTGTGGCCTATCACGAAGCGGGCCATGCCGTGATTGGTTACATCCTGCCACTGGCCAACGTCGTCCACAAAATTACGATTATCCCCCGTGGGCGGGCAGGCGGCTTCACGATGGCCCTGCCTGACGAAGACCTGATGCTGGAATCACGGTCGTTCCTCATGGAGCAAATCGTCGTCCTGCTCGGTGGCCGCGTCGCCGAAGAGATCGTGTTTGGCGAAATCACTAGCGGCGCTTCTGACGACATCCGCCGGGTGACGCGAATCGCACGGGCAATGGTGGCCCAACTGGGCATGAGTGAAAAACTTGGCCCGATGATGTTCGGCCAAAAGGAAGAAATGGTCTTCCTCGGTCGTGAAATTTCTGAGCAGCGCGACTACAGCGAAGCCGTTGCCGAGCAAATTGACGAGGAAGTGCGTAAAATTGTGGAATGGGGTTATGCAGAGGCGCGCCGCGTGCTTGAAGAAAACCGTGAGCAGCTAGAACGGGTGGCCCAACGCCTGCTTGAAGTAGAAACCGTCAACCGCGATGAGTTTGAAGCCCTCATGACCGGACAGGCTTTACCGCCAGTCGCACCGCCGCCCCGCTCTGTTGATGATGGTTCGCGCCCGTCGGGCAAAACGCGTGACGATCATGACAGCAACCGGCCCACATTGGGCAATACCGCACCTAGCCCAGCCTAACCGCCGCCCATGACCTCCCAACCGCGCTCATGGGCAACTGCCGTGAGCGCGGCATCTGGGTAGGTGGCCACACTTACCGCCGCTGCCGATAGCAGCGGCACATCGGAGCCGCTGTCTGCATAGGCAACCATTTCAACCTGATCTAACCGGATACCCTGCGCTTCAAGGTACCGCTTGGCAATGAGTGGCTTGTCCTCGCCTGCGCACACTGCGCCGCTAATGACGCCAGCACAGCGCCCTGCGGAGTCGAACACCAACTCGGTACCCACACCTGCATCAGCCCCCAGCGCCAACGCAAATTGGCGGGTCTGCGGCGTAAACATCCCGGAAACGAGCAGCACATAGTCACCGTTTTGTTTGTGCTCCCGCAGGCGCGCCACCACATCGTCCCGATAGTCCCCGCGCATAAACTCGGTTGCAATCCACTTGAATAATGTATCGGCTTCCTCAACCGTAAAGCCATTAAGGAGCGCCGCCATTTGCCGCACCCACACCTGCCGAAAGCGCGTGTCGCTTATCATGCCCCAGTTTTTGGCCCAGTACGGCGGCAAAATGAACGGGTATCGGCTGTAGACCCGTGCCTTGCTCATCCCGTCATACTTGAGAAAGCCGCGCCAGGGATTGCCCGCGACCAACGTTCCAGCTACGTCGAACAGCGCAACCCGCGTCGTCACGAGCCAGCCTCACAGCCCACTTGCGTCACACCTGCCAACCCCCAACTGTCATCGGCACTGTCGCGCGTGTAGGTGTAGCAGTAGGCCAACGCCTCATTATTACCTTCCCATAACAGATAACGCACACGCGTCTCAACTTGGAGCGTTGTGTCGTCTTCGGCAATCACCACAGGTGAGGAATACCCAATCCCGCGCTCACGCGGTTCCATGACCATCCATATGCGCAGTTCATTGTCTGGGAAGTCCCCAGCCAGCCCGAATGACACTTCACCCCGCAGCGCCAACACCACAAACAAAAACGGAATCATCAACATCACCACCCACAACACGATCCCACCCCAAAACAGCGCCCGCCGCATGCGCACCTCACGCAGCGTATAGGTTTTCGTCGGCTTACTGTCTGTAGTTGGCGTGCGTTCTTGCAAGCTCGTCGGTTGATTGGTCGGCCCACTCATCGTGTTAATCCTCGTGGCTATCGGCAAAGCGCATGACCAATTGGTCGCCGTCATCATAGCTCAGGTGGGCAGAAAAAGGCGGGGTCGTCTCATCGGCGGCAAACACCCGTGGCAAAATTAGCGGCAAATCCTCAACCAGGTCAAGCGTCATGACTTTATCGCGTGGCACCCAATGCAGCGTTCCCTCGTCGCTTTCAACGGTTACCTCCCGTGACGGGCTGACGGCAGTGTAAACGTACAGCACAATGCCCGTGATTTCACCTGCGTCAATGTTATACACGCCCCGCAACCGCACATCAGTGACTTGCAGCCCCGTCTCTTCCAGAATTTCGCGCCGTGCGCCCGCTTCCGGGTCTTCATAGCGTTCGATGTGCCCGCCCACACCGTTGTACCGGTTGGGGAACACACGCCGAGTTGGCGACCGCTTCATCAACAGCACATCATCCCCGTTGAAAACAAAACACAATGATCGTGGAATCACCAGCCAACGCCCGGTGGTCGCGTCAGCCCCCTGCTCTTTTGCACCCAATGTGTGCCCTTTCTGGCATATCTCATTCACGGTGCTAGAATAGCGTGCGCTTGCTCGTCCGGCCAAGTGCCGATAGGAATCAGCCTCATGCACGTACCACCACCTGACCTGCGCATCATCCCGGTAGATGCCCCCCAACCTCACGAAGAACACGATAGCCAGCGTTCACAACCCCTGATTAACAAAATTCGCTATGCCGAATTCATCACCAACCCGCCCATTGTGACGCACACCGAGGACGATCAGTATATTATCCTGGACGGGGCCAACCGCTGTTTCACATTCGCGGCCCTGGAATTCCCGTACATTCTTGTGCAGGTGGTGTCCTACTTTGGCGGGCAAGTGGAACTGAACACATGGAATCATGTTGTGAGCCACTGGAATGCAGACGAGTTCATGGAACAAGTAGACGCCCTGGAAGACGTTGAAATGCTGGAAGGGCAGCACAAGCACGCGATTGCCCATGTTTGTCTGCCAAACGGCAGCATGATCGCCCTGAACGCACCCGTCCAATCTGTGCATGAACGGAATGCCGCCCTGCGTGATTTCGTCCGAATCTACCAACAAAACGCCACCCTTAACCGCACCCCGCTCACGGAACCTGCTGAAGTGTGGAAACTGTTCCCAGAAGCCACCGCGCTTGTGATCTTCCCCGGCTACCGCCCCAATGACATCATTGAGGCCGCGCGCTATGAAGCCTATCTACCACCAGGGATTAGCCGTCATGTCGTTCATGGTAGGGCGCTGCAACTGAATTACCCCGCCGCTGCTTTGAAGGACAAAACCGAGCCATTAGAGGCCAAAAACGCGAACTTAAAGCGGTGGCTCACGGACAAGCTGCTCAACCGGCAAGTGCGCTACTATGCCGAAGCAACCTATCAGTTTAACGAATAGGCCAATGCCATGACCCAAACCGTCAATGACGCCCTACAAGCCGCCGAATTTCTCACCACAGCCGACGCCTATCGCCTCATCAAACTGCCCCCCAACGCGGTTAGCGCCGCTGCGGGCGTAATTGCTGAACTCGCGGAGCCGTTCACTGTGCTTATTGTCGATCAATTCGAGGTCACATTGGTGCTGCCCGCCGACGCCGTTGAACACTTCGCCAAGCGCTTACCCGGCCACGAACTCGGAGAGACCTACCGCCTTATCACCGTGGACGCTGAGCTATCGCCCGATCTAATTGGCTTTATGGCCCACCTGAGTGCAGCCCTGGCAGACGCAAACGTGGGCGTGTTTCCCTACGCTGCGTACACGCGTGACCACATCCTGGTACCCGCCGCGCAGATTGAACGCGCATTAGAAACACTCAATCGCCTTAAGCCGTAGCTGCATCACCCTGTTAAGCCGAAGCGCGTCCGCGCTATACTACTGTTATGGACATTCAATTTTTCAACGAGGGTGCTGGCACACCCCAACCCAAAGAGAACATCAAGATCGAAGCCGTCAACATCACCCCCTACCCTGACGGCCTACGTGTACACGCAGAAGTCAAAGTAACGCCGTTCCGTGAGCGCCCCAACCTGATGCTCGTCGTCCACGATGATGATGACAACATCGTGAGTGAACTCAGCATCATCGAAACGATGCACGCCAACATGGAATTCACAATGCACCTACGCGGCGTTAATAACCCCGCCGGTGCCTACTCCCTGACCGTGGAACTCTTCTACGAAACCCGCAACCCGCCGCAAGCGCGTCACATTGAGGGCTTCGCCATCGAAGCGCCCACGCCCGAAGACGAGTAATGCACCTCTGGCTCACGCACGCCCAGGCGAAGCAAATTGTCACACATGCCCGTGCGCAGTCTCCACACGAGGCGTGTGGCTTAATCGGTGGGCGTGACGGGCGGGCGGTTGAGGTTGTGCCCATCGACAACATAGCCGCCACGCCCACGACCCACTATGAACTTGCTCCAAAGCAGCAAGCCGAAGCCATGATGGGCTTCCACAAGCGCGGCCTTGACCTGATCGCCATTTACCACTCTCACCCCAATGACCCGCCTGTGCCCTCACAAACCGACGTGCGCAGCGCGACCTATCCGGATGCGGCCTACTTAATCGTCGGGCTAAAAAATGACCATGCCGACCTGGCAGCATGGCGGCTGCGCCCGCCCGATGTTGACCGGGTGCCCCTGCACATCGGGGACGACACCCCACCCGATGACATCACAACCGCCGGATTTACAGGATCACAACAGCTTGCCCTGTGGATAGCGGTTGCGGTGGCCTTCGCCATCGTTGTAATCTACGCCATCTATTTATTACCGCCTGCGCCACCCATCCCGACGCCGAGCGGTTGACGTCATCACCGTGGAGGCACTGCGTCATGATTTTTATTGCTGCGATCCTTGCCGGCATCGTCGGCTTCCTGCTTGGCGGGCTACTCAATGCGATGGCCGACGACCTACCCGAAAAAGAGCGACTGACGCGCCCCCACTATCCCGATGGCACCCCCCGCCCGGTTTCCGCGTGGTTAGGCACCGTTGCTTTTCTGACGGGTCAGCGTAGTCCGGCAGGCAGCACAGACCCGAAGCAGCGGCTTTCCTGGCGCTACCCCATCACAGAAGTTGCTACCGCGCTTGTTTTTTTTATTGCAGTGCTGCGTATATACGCCATCAACCAATCGACCGACACCCTTGGCCCACAAACCATCAACGTGACGCAAGCGCTGTTCTGGTTGTTTTACCTGGCTATGTTTGTGCTTGTGGTGGTTATTGACGTTGAACACCACTTAATTTTGTTCGTCGTGATTATTCCATCGTCCATTATCGCCATCATCGACGCGACACTGACGCCTGCCAACATTTCAACTGCGGAGTGGTGGATGACCACAACTGAGCCAACGCTGCGACAGGCACTCATTGGCGGGGCGCTTGGCTTTGGCACGTTCTTTTTGTTTTATCAGGGTGGGTATCTCTACCAGCGCGCCTCAGCGGAATTGCGGGGTTGGGCACCGGACGAGGTGCCATTTGGTTACGGGGATGTGATGCTCATCACGCTGTGCGGCTTAATTTTAGGGTGGCGTCCCCTGATTTTCGCGATGTTCATCACCGTTTTTTTGGGTGCTGCCGGGGCCATACTCTACCTCGTGGGACAAAAGCTGCGGCGCAGGCAGGGCAGTCTCATTGCAGCCCTGCCCTACGGCCCATATATTGTGGCGGGTGCCGTAACCATGCTGCTGTTCGCCAACTGGATTCAGCACCTGGTTTTGGGTATCGTCTACGGCTGACGTTCGATTAGCCCGCCACCCAGGCAAACATCGCCGTCGTATAATACTGCCCCCTGCCCCGGCGTGATGTCTCGCAGCATCTCATCAAACTTGACGTGGATGCGGTCGTCACCGAGGGGGGTTACAGTTGCCGCGTTCGGCCTGGACTTGTAGCGAATTTTCACCTCAGCGCGGAACGGCTCCGTCGGTGCGGTCCCACTCACCCAGTTGACGCGCTTGGCCGTGAGTTCATCCTGGCCGAGTTGTTCCTTTGTGCCGACAATCAGCGTGTTTGCGCCTGCGTCCTTGCCCAGTACGTACAGCGGTTCGCTGTGCGTGACGCCCAGCCCCTTCCGCTGACCAATCGTGTAGTTGGCCAACCCGATATGCTCACCCAGCACAGTACCGTCACGCATCACAATCTGTCCCACATCCATGATCTCCGGCGCGTGATCGCGCAAAAAGCGGCGGTAGTCGCCATCGCCCAAAAAGCACAAATCCTGGCTGTCTTTCTTGCTGTGAACCTCCAGCCCGATTTCTTCCGCCATCCGCCGAACCGCTGGCTTTTCATACTCGCCTACCGGGAACAGCGCATGAGCTAACTCATCCTGGCCCATCACGCTGAGCACATAGCTTTGATCCTTACGCGGGTCGAGTCCCTTCTTGAGCAGGTATGTACCGTCGGCGTCCTGCGCGATGCGCGCATAGTGCCCGGTTGCCAGGTAATCTGCACCCAGTGCAATCGCATTCTGCTGCAAGAACGTAAACCGAATCTGCCGGTTGCACTCAATGCACGGGTTGGGCGTGTTGCCCTGCGCGTGCTGGTCAATGAAGTACTGCACCACCGTGTTGCGAAACGTGGCTTTTGTGTCCAGCACATAAAACGGGATGCCTAGCTTATCCGCAATGCGGCGCGCATCTGCCATTTGCTCTGGCGTACAACAGCGATTATGAATGCCGCCGCCCGTCGTTTCTTCTGACCAAAGCCGCATCATCATGCCGATAACGTTATAACCCGCCTCTACCATCAGCGCCGCCGTCACGGAGCTATCGACGCCGCCGCTCATCGCCACGACGACGGTTGTGTCTGCGTTGTTTCTCACCAATACGCCTCAATTTGCTCTATTCAGACCGTTGTACAGACGCATCCTGTACAACGGTTCTTACACCCTACACCAAATTCGCGATGCGGCGCACCGTCGGCACCACCTGCGCGATCACCTCAACGGCATAATCCACATCATCTTCCGTCGTCTGCATGCCCACCGACAAACGCAAGCTGCCCAGCGCCGTTTCGCGGTCATACCCCAGCGATAGCAATACGCCGGATGGCTCCGGGTTGCCCACCTTACAGGCAGAGGCACTGCTGGCCGCAACCCCTTTCAAGTCCATGTGCAGCAGCAGCATATTCGCCTCAAGGCCAGGGAAAACAAAACTCGCGTGTGACGGCAAGCGCTGCTCCGGGTGCCCCGTCGGGACTGCGTTGTCCACACGGGCGCAAATTCCCTCAATCAAGCGGTCACGCATGGCAGTGTAGTGAGCGACGCGCTGTTCGCTTTCCGCGTGGGCTAGTTCGAGTGCCTTAGCCAGCCCCACGATGAACGGTGTGTTGTGCGTCCCGGCACGGCGACCGCCCTCGTGGGAGCCACCTGTTTGGCTAGACGCGAGTTCAACGCCGTCGCGCACATACAGCACCCCCGCCCCCTTCGGCCCATAGAACTTATGACTGCTCAGGCTCATCAAATCCACACCCAGTTCGTCTACGTCCAGCGTAAGCTGACCGCCCGCCTGCACCGCATCCGTGTGGAAGAGGATGCCGCGCTCACGGGCGGCCCGTGCCAGGTCTGCAATCGGCTGAACGGTGCCCACTTCGTTATTGGCATACATCACACTGGCAAAAGTCGTGTTATCGCGGCAAGCGGCCTCGAAGTCCACCACGGTGACGAGCGCATCTTGGTTCATGGGCAACAGTGTTTCTTCAAAGCCCTGCATGTCGGCAAGTTGATTAACCGTCCGCACCACCGCGCTGTGTTCAATCGGCGTAGTAATCAGGTGGTTGCCGCGCCCCTGCTGACGGGCCGCCCATGCCGCCCCCCGCACAGCCAAATTATCACTCTCACTGCCGCCACTCGTGAACACGACCTCTGCCGCGCTGCAATTTAACACCTTGGCCACGGTTTCCCGCGCTTCTTCGATGGCACTTTCCGCCTTGCGCCCAAACGCGTGCGACGACGACGCATTGCCATACACTTCTGTGAAGTAGGGCATCATTGCCTCAACAACCCGTGGGTCTGTTGGGGTGGATGCAGAGTGATCGAGGTATACAACACGCTTGGGTAACGCCATGATTTTTTGTCTGCCTGTGCAATTTGGTCAAAAGGTGACCCTATTTTACCCTTACTGGCCGCCTTGTCAGTGTCGTTTTCAACGAGATTTAACATAGCTCAGGGGCAAGTTGAGCAGCAGTTGTTATAATTGGCGCGTTATCGAGTCAATCTGGCATTCCGCCCGGTTACGAAGAGGAGAACAAGCTATGACCATCATTGACCGCATACACGCTCGCGAAATACTGGACTCGCGAGGCAACCCAACCGTGGAGGTTGAAGTTCTGCTGGCAAATGGGGCCGTCGGGCGGGCTGCCGTACCCAGCGGCGCATCCACTGGCGAGCACGAAGCGATTGAACTACGCGACGGCAACAAGGAACGCTACGGCGGTAAAGGCACTACCAAAGCCGTCAACGCCGTCAACGGCCCCATTGCAGACGCCCTACGCGGCGCTGTAGCCATGAATCAGGTTGAAATTGACAACAGCATGATCCAGCTTGACGGCACACCGAACAAAGCCGAACTTGGCGCTAACGCAATTCTGGGCGTATCAATGGCTGTAGCCAAGGCCGCTGCCGATAGCGCCGGCCTGCCCCTCTACGCCTATGTTGGCGGCATCCACGCGCACCAACTGCCTGTGCCCATGATGAACATCATGAACGGCGGTAAGCACGCCACCAACAGTACAGACTTCCAGGAGTTCATGGTGATGCCCGTCGGCGCGCCGTCGTTCAAAGAGGGCCTGCGCTGGGGTGTGGAAATCTACCAAACCCTCAAGAAAGTGCTGCACGATAAGGGCTACAGCACCACCGTCGGCGACGAAGGCGGTTTCGCCCCATCCGGGCTGGGATCAAACGCGGCTGCGCTAGACGCCATCATGGAAGCCATTGAAAAGGCAGGCTACACCCCCGGTGAGCAGATTTTCATCGCGCTAGACCCGGCCACCTCGGAAATCTACGAAAACGGCAAATACCAACTCACCATTGAGGGCAAAGAACTCACAGGTGCCGAAATGGTAGACTATTGGGTTGATTGGATGGATAAGTACCCGATCATTTCACTCGAAGACGGCCTGGATGAAAACGACTGGGAAAACTGGTCGCTGCTCATGGAAAAAGTCGGTGACCGAGTGCAAATCGTTGGCGACGACCTGCTCGTCACCAACGTCGAAAAAGTCCGCCGTGGCATCAAAGAAAAGGCCGCCAACGCGCTGCTGTTCAAAGTGAATCAGATCGGTTCCCTGACCGAAGCCCTGGCCGCCGCCCAGTTGTCACAGCGCCACGGCTGGTCAGTCGTGACGAGCCACCGCAGCGGCGAAACCGAAGACACCACCATCTCTGACCTTGCCGTCGCGATGAACGCCGGTCAGATCAAAACGGGTGCCCCGGCCCGCAGCGACCGTGTGGCCAAATACAACCAACTCCTGCGCATTGAAGAACAACTTGGCGACGCCGCCGTCTACGCAGGCAAGTCCGCATTTAAGAACCTGGGACTCGACCTTGATTAGCAACAGCATACCCCCAATCACAACCTATGGCTTAGACGACAAAAAGACGAAAATCGTCGCGACCCTCGGCCCCGCATCGTGGGAAAAAGAAACCATCCGGCGCATGGTGCGGGCAGGCCTTAACGTCGCCCGCATCAACTTCTCGCATGGCGACCATGAACGGCACGGGCAAACGATTGATATTGTGCGCGAAGTGGCTGAGGAAGAGGGCACAGTCGTTTCTATCCTTGCAGACATCCAAGGGCCAAAGATTCGCCTGGGCAAAGTCAAAGACCCTATTCCGGTTCAAGTGGGTGACAAGCTCGAATTCACCCTGGACAACGCCGACGGCGGCAATGGCAAAGTCCAACTGCCCCATCCCGAGTTCATGACGGACATTCAGGCGGGTATGCCACTGCTATATGGCGACGGCGAGTTACAGTTCGACGTTGTTGAAAAACGTGCCCGCAGCCTGCTGGTAGAAGCAACCGTTGACGGCTTGGTAGAATCGCGCAAGGGCATTATGGCCCCCACTGCCCGCCTCACGCTGGCCGCCATCACAGAAAAAGACAAAGAGGACATTGCGTATGTCCTCAAAAAGAAGCCGGACTACCTCGCCCTGTCCTTCGTGCGCAGCCCGGAAGACATCCGCCAACTGCGCTGGCTGCTCAACTTCCTGGGGGGTGACCAGCGCACAGGCATCATTGCCAAAATCGAAAAGCACGAAGCGCTCGAAACCATCGAGAGCATCATCGACGTGTGTGATGGCATTATGGTGGCGCGTGGCGACCTGGGTCTGGAAATTCCGCCGCAGCACGTTCCGCGTGAGCAAAAGCGCATCATTCGGCTGTGCAACGAGCGCAGCAAGCCGGTTATCACCGCCACACAGATGCTCAGTTCGATGGTTAGCTCTCCGCGGCCAACCCGTGCCGAAGCCAGCGACGTTTACAATGCCATTGTCGATGGCACCGACGCCGTCATGCTTAGCAACGAGACGGCAACGGGCGACTATCCCGTAGAAGCTGTGCAAATCATGGCAGACATCGCGCTGACGGCAGAGGCGCGCACATGGCCCCTACGTCCGGAAATCAGCCGCGTGAGCAGCGTGCAGGACGCCATTTCCGACGCCATCAGCTCAGCCGCATATGAAATCTCGAATGCGCTGCGCCCTCGCGCCATCGTGACGGCAACCCTCTCTGGCTACACGGCACGCAAAGTCGCTTCTGAGCGGCCCCAGGTACCGATCTTGTGTGTGACGCCCAATCACACCACCTATCGCCTGATGACGCTGGTGTGGGGTGTTACACCGCTCATGATTCCTGAGTTCAGCACAATTGACGAGATGATAGAGTTGATTCAGCAAGTCACCTACGAGAAGGGCTACGTCAAGCGCGACGACCTGCTTATTGTCATTGCGGGTACCCCGTTCGGTGTGGGTGGCCAAACAAACTTCATGAAGGTTCACAACGTCGAGTAGCAATTGGCAACAAAAAAGAGGTTGGAGCGCCCAACCTCTTCCCTCAACTAACCTCATGCGAAAGCCAGCTTACTCATCCAGGAATTCAAGCCCTGCTGTTGGCACCTGATAGCTGTAGTCGTCCTGTTGTGGGGCGGGCTGGGTGCGTACCCGCCGTGACACATGCGCCTGAGTGTTCTTTGCACCTGTCGTCTGCGCTGTGGCACAGTGAGGGCATAAGTCCCAGGCCAACTGCAACATCTGCCCACAGTTGATGCACGGTTTCTTCAAACGTGTGTGACAGTTAGGGCAAGCTTGCCAGTTCTCATCAACGCGCAGCCCACAACCGGGGCAGTTCGGCTTCGCTTCGATTTCCTGTAACAGCGCTTCTTCTTCCAGCGAACGCTCATAGGCTTCGGCCAGCGTCTCACGTGGGCGCAGGAAGATGTAGATGATAAGTCCCGGTAAATTGAGCAGCAAAACCACCACAGCGACCAACACCTGCGTCCACAAATCGCGTGACCGGGCGCGCATATCGCGGTAAGCCCAAATGACCATCGCTAACCAGGCGGCCACCAGCACAGCCCCACCGTACACCGTCCCCCACACCAATGCCGTTTCCAGGGTGTTCCCAGGCATGGCAAACCTCTCAATAACAGTGATGAATTCAAGCGCAGTATAGCAGTGTGCCCAACGCCCCGCAATGTAACCGCGTAAGCTATGTTACAATCCCAGGCACAAGCCTGTTGCAGCCACAGTGACGATGCCCGCCAAACCGCCCACCATCAACGACATCCCCAGCGACGAACGCCCGCGCGAACGCCTGCTCAAACACGGTGCGCAAGCACTTGCAACAGCGGAACTGCTGGCCATCCTGCTGCGCACAGGCACCAACAGCGAAAATGTGCTACGCCTCGCAGAGCGGCTGCTGTCGCACACGGGCGGCCTGCACGGGCT
>CAWUJQ010000065.1:0-17210 GCA_963922445.1 uncultured bacterium | reverse complement strand
TAGGGCCGAATGAATGTTAGTAGCGTAAGCTTACAGGAGCTATACAATGAAAAAACTACTCCCCGTAGTGATTATTTTGCTGTTGCTTGTTCCGTTTGTCGGCGTCATGGCGCAGGACGAGCCAGAGACTTATGTGTTGGGTGTTGTGCAACCGTTCACCGGGGCATTAGGTGAGTTTGGCACAGACTTTAACCGGGGCATTGAGCTTGCTGTTTCCGAAATGAATGCCGAAATGGAAGCGGCGGGCATTCCAATCCGCTTTGAGACGGCTTCTGCCGATACAGAGGGTACGCCGGATGGCGCAGCACGCGGCGTCCAGACGATTGTGCAGACGACTGGTGCAGAGGTCATCGTGGGACCGCTCACCACGGCTGAGGTGTTGGGTGCGAAGCAGTTCGCTGATGAAAACGGTGTCGTTCTCGTCGCGCCAGCGTCTAGCGGTCCTGCGGGTGCCATTCCAGGGGACAACATCTTTCGGGTGATGTACCCGCCGGATACGTTTGCTGCAAATGCCTTCTCGCAGATTGCGGTTGCTCGTGGCTACGAGAATGTCGTTATATTGCACATTGATGACCCGTTCGGTAACGGCATTACCAACGTCTTCCAGGCCGAGTTTGAGCAGAGCGGTGGCGAAGTGGTCACCATTGGTTATGCACCTGACCCGACCGACCTATCGAGCGAGGCCACGCGCCTGAGTGCTGAAATCAGTTCGATGGGGGACAATACTGCGTTCTTCTGCGTGTGCTTTTTGGCAGACGCGCAAAAGCTGCTGCAACTGGCTGTTGTTGACCCGGTATTGAGCGACGTTGAGTGGATGGGTGTAGAAAACCTGACCAACCCGGAGATTCTGTCTGATGCGTCCTTCGGAGAGTTCCTCGCCAATGCCAACTTCATTTCGGTGGCTGCGGCATCTACCAGCACACCGCTGACGCAGCCGTTCATCGACGCGTTTGTTGAAATGCACGGCAGCGAGCCGGGGCCGTTCACTAACTATGCCTACGATGCCGCCAATATCGCCATGATTTCGATGGTGATGGCGGGTAATGATGGTGAAGCGGTGAAGTCGATTTTGCCGTTTGTTTCCAACCACTACATTGGTACAGCAGTTCAGGCCTACCTTGACGAGAACGGTGACCAGGCTGTGGTGAACTACGGTGTTTACCAGTTGGATGAAGAAGCCAGCGAGTTCGTGATCGTTGGCAGCTATGATGGCTCCACTGGTGAGGTTTCATTCGAGTAAGGCTAAGAAGACGTCTGTAAACCCTAAGCTGGCAGTGGCTCCTGTGTGGATGCGCTGCCAGCTTTTATGTAGCTGCGATGGATTGGACTCCGCTAAATGTCAGAAGCTTTATTAATCAGTTCCCTGGTACGCTCCTTGCAAACTGGGAGCCTGTACGCGCTGATGGCGCTTGGCATTACGCTAACGTTTTCGGTCATCAAACTGCCGAACTTTGCCCACGCGGAGTACATCACCGTGGGGGCCTATGCAGCGCTTATCCTCACACTGAATGCCGAAGTGTCTCTCGTTGTGGTGTTGGTCGTGGCGTTTGTGGTTGCCGCATTGGTGGCACTCCTCTCCCACGTTGTTGTGTTTCGCCCATTAGAAGAACACCAAACATCCGAATATACGATGCTCTTGGCGTCATTCGCCGTTGGGCTAATCCTGCGTTACGTCCTGTTTTTGCTGGCAGATACGCTTGAGATATTTGACAAGCGCATTCAGATCGGCCAGGAGATTGTCTTTCGCAGCGACGCACTCATCCTGACGAACATTTTCGCCTGGGTTGTGCCAACAAGTGTTTTCATGGTGATTTTGCTTGTGCTGCTGCTGAACTATACGCCGCTCGGACGCGAGATGCGCGCCCTGGCCGTCAATATGAACCTGGCGCAGATCATTGGCATCCGGGTGGAACGGGTAAAGGTGGTGACGTGGCTCGCTGTAGGCGGGCTGGCCGGGATTGCTGGTGCGTTTTGGGGCATCCAAACGTCGGTGAATCCGATGATGGGTTGGTTCGCAATTTTGTCTGTGTTTGCGGCGGCGATTCTTGGCGGGTTAACGAGCTTT
Source organism: uncultured bacterium (assembly GCA_963922445.1). Lineage (GTDB taxonomy): Bacteria > Chloroflexota > Anaerolineae > Aggregatilineales > Phototrophicaceae > DAOTTY01. The sequence goes on along the minus strand of CAWUJQ010000065.1, from coordinate 15,145 downwards.
CCGGGGACGATTCTCGGGGCGTTCGTGGTGGCATTTTCAGAAAATACGCTGATGCAGGTGCTGCACCACTATTTGGGGCTAGACTTCAGCTTTAAGCCAGCAATCCCGTTTGTCATCATCGTGATTGTGTTGTTGGTTCGGCCACAGGGCTTTACCGATTTCTTCCAACGCTTGCGCACAAACCGCTATGAGCGCTAGTCCATGACGTTTGACGTTGTAACAACGGGCATCGCACTCCTAACGTATTTTGGCATATTCAGTTTGATGGCCATTAGCCTCAATTTGGAGTATGGGTTAGCGGGTGTGCCGAATTTTGGCAAAGCGCTGTTTGTGTCAATTGGGGCGTACACGGCAGGCGTGACGTATACGCGGTTGCTTCCGATTATTGCGGGGCATACACCATTAAACCCATGTGGCGAGACGTTAGGGCAGGCGTTGCAACTGCGCAGTGAGATTATGCAGGGGCAGCCCGTGGCCGGATTCGTGAATTTTGGCATCACGTTGGTTATCGCGGCGTTGATTGGTGGGGTGGTTGGTTATGGCTTGAGTTATATCACACTCCGGCTCAAAGAAGAGTGGTTCCTGGCATTGGTGCTGCTGGTGGGCGGCGAGATATTACGAATTACAGTGCGTGGCTATTCGCCAATCATCTGTGCGTCGAACGGGGTGGCTGCGGTTGCTCAGCCGTTTAGCTTCTTCGACGATGTGCGAACGGCATCGGTTGCCTATATGCTGCTGGTATTGGTGCTGGCGCTCATGGCCTACATCTATGCCGAACGCTTGACCCGCTCACCATTTGGACGCTTGCTCAAAGCCATCCGGGAAAGTGACCGTGTGGCCCAAAGCCTGGGCAAAGACGCGGCGCGTGTGCGTGCCCAGGTCATGATGATTGGCTCTGCGATGGCGGCAGTGGCGGGGGTGCTGTTTGCTGTAAATATTGGCTTTGTGAGTACGAATGACTATGTGGTTGCCCTCACGTTGGACGTGTGGGTCATGATTGTGTTGGGTGGCATGGCAAACCATCGCGGTGCGCTACTGGGGGTGTTCATCATCACCGTGTTGGATCGGGCGACGGCAGTGGTTGCTGTACAGCTTAGCATGAGCGACATTAGCATTGAGTTTAACTATGTGCGCTTTATCCTTTTCGGGGTGATTTTGCTGCTGATGCTGCGGTTTCGGCCTCAGGGCATTTTGCCAGAGAAGCCGCAAACGACCCAGGTCGCTGACGGCTTTGCCAGGACATCGTGATGCTTGAGGTTCGCAATTTACAAAAGCAATTTGGCGGCCTAACGGCGGTTAAAGATGTTTCACTAACGGTGCCGCAGGGGAAAATCATCGGGCTGATTGGGCCGAACGGCAGTGGCAAGAGTACGCTTATTAATGTTGTTTCGGGTATTTATCCAGCCACATCAGGCGCGGTTTGGTTCAAGGGAGATGACATTACGCACCTATCTCCTCACCAGTCGTTCGAGCTTGGTTTAGGGCGTGGCTTTCAGGATGCATCCCTGTTTTTTCAAATGACTGTGCTGGATAACACGTTAATCCCTGTCAAAAAGCAGCGTGGGGAGCGCCCGTGGCTGGCACCGTGGTGGCGATCCTGGTTGGGCGAAGAAAAGCAAAATGCGAACAGAGCGGATGAGGTGTTGCAGCAGGTACTCCTGCGCGACCACATTAATAAGCCAGCGGCTGACCTTTCTGGCGGTCAGATGAAACTGCTAGAACTGGCGCGCACATTCATGGGTGAACCGGACATGCTGCTGTTAGACGAACCGACGGCGGGCGTTGCCCCTACGCTTGCCTACAACATCTTTGAGCAAATTCGCTTAATGCGTGACCAATTTGGCATGACCTTCCTTATCGTTGAGCATCGGCTGGGCATCTTGTTTGATTTTGTGGATTGGCTTTACGTGATGCACATGGGGGAAATCCTTGCTGAGGGCACGCCGGACGAGATCATGGCAAATGAGCGAGTACGTGACGTTTACTTTGGTGATTGACCATGCTTGAAATCACGGATTTGCGAGCGGGTTATGGTAAACTCGAAGTCCTGCACGATGTTAACCTGTCTTTCCAGGCGAACCTGTTTACAGCCGTGTTGGGGCCAAACGGCAGCGGCAAGAGTACGCTTCTGAAAAGCATCTTCGGGATAACACACATCTTCAGCGGCTCAATTCAGCTTGACCAAAACGAACTCGTCGGGCTGCGTACAGAAGCGTTGCAGCGCCATCGTATTGCTTATGTGCCACAGCGTGCGAACGTTTTTGCGGCGATGAGTGTGAAGGATAATCTGCTGTTGGGCTTGCGCCAATCGTCACGAGCCGAACGGCGGGAGCGCCTGTCAGAGGCGTATGAGCTGTTCCCGATATTGGGCAAGCGCGAGGGGCAGCAGGCAGGGCAACTTAGCGGTGGCGAACGGCAGATGGTGGCGATGGCTATCGCGTGGCTTATGCAGCCGCGTGTGCTGCTGCTTGATGAGCCATCGGCGGGACTCGCGCCTGTTGTGGTGAAGGATGTCTTCCAGACGTTGCAAACGCTGCGAGACAGCGGTGTGACGTTGGTGGTTGTGGAACAAAATGCGCGTAGCGTCCTCAGGTGGTGCGATTACGTTTATGTCATGCGGGAAGGGCGCTTGGTATTTAGCGGAACGGCTGAGGCGTGTTTGGCTGATGAAGAGATGGTCAAAAGCTATTTGGGCGTCGGTATGCCGCAGCCGGTCAATAGACGACCGATTGTCCAGAGTGACGACTAAAAGCGTTAGCGTGCATTCGGCATGATGCCCGATACTATTAGTGGATCACTGGGTAAATTATCAGTGTGGCAACAGACGAGCAGTCGGCATCACACAAGCCATGGGTGTTGTGTCCTCGCAGTCAACCTAGATGGAGGAGTAGTTTATGACAAGAGAAGGCTTTGAAATCCTGGATGAGCGCTTCGAGCACCTGCTGCTGCCGGAGTCAAAACTAGAACGGCTGGCAACAGGCGGCATATGGGTAGAGGGGCCGGTTTATTTCTACAATGACGGCGACGAATACGTACTGTGGAGCGATATTCCGAACAACCGCATGATGAAGTGGTCGCCAACTGATGGCGCTTCCGTGTTTCGCCAGCCGTCTAACTTTTCAAACGGCAACTACCGCGACTTAGAGGGGCGGCTTATTACCTGTGAACAGGGTACCCGCTGTGTGAGCCGCACCGAACACGATGGCACCATCGTCACGATTGTAGACAACTATCATGGCATGCGGTTCAACTCTCCAAACGATGTCGTCGTGAAGTCGGACGGTACGATTTGGTTCACAGACCCGGCCTACGGTATTTTAGCTGGGACGAACGAAGGGACACCGTCCCCCCATGAACTCCCAGGCGATTTTGTCTACCGTTATGACCCCGCCAGCGATGCGTTGACGATTGTTGCCAGTGACTTTGTTAAACCGAATGGGCTGGCCTTCTCGCCAGGTGAAGAACGGCTCTACATTGGTGATACGGCTGGGTCACATGACCCGCACGGCAATCATCATCTGCGGGTGTTCGATGTGGTTGACGGCAAAACGCTTGCCAACGGCCAGCTATTTGTGGAAATAACGCCTGGTTTGCCAGATGGCTTTCGCTTCGATCACAATGGGTATTTGTTCATCAGTTCAAAAGATAGCATCCAGGTGTACACCGAGGGTCGTGAAAAATTGGGCCGTATCTTCGTCCCAGAAACGGTCTCAAACTGTACGTTTGGTGGAAGCGACAAGAACAAGTTGTTCATTACGGCAGGAACCTCCCTGTATACCATCACGTTGAACACGCGTGGCATACAGGTTCCCTGAGTCGGTTTGAGCGTGAGTTTAGTATGTTTTTGGCGGGTAACCCGGTGCGATGAACAGCAATGAGTGTGCTGGTTGTTGACATTGGCAGTTCATCGGTGCGGGCGATCCTGTTTGATGAGCAGGCGCAGCCCATGCCCGGTGCCGAAGTGCAGCAACATTACCAGTTTGATCACTCGCTGGACGGTGCCGTCACGGTTGACCCGTCGGTACTCCAATCACTGGTGGAAGCCTGCATCACGCAGTTGCTTGGGCGAGTTGAGTCGGCGTCTGTTGCTGCGGTTGGCGTATCGACCTTTGTGGGCAATCTTATGGGCGTTGACGAGAGCGGTAGGCCAGTCACGCCTGTGATGACGTATGCTGACGCCCGCAGCAGTGCAAGCGTTGACGAATTGCGTCAGCAGGTGGATGAGGCGCAAACCATCCAGGAGACGGGGTGCCGCATCCACGCGGCGTACAACACGGTTAAGCTCTACTGGTACCAACAAACCTATCCAGACTCGTTTAGGCATGTGGCGCATTGGATGGACTTCGCCAGTTTTTTGTATTTGCAATGGTTTGGTCAAACGCGCACCAGCCACTCTGCTGCATCGTGGAGCGGACTGCTTGATCGCCGTGAATTGCGTTGGCATCAAACCTGGCTGGACGTACTGCGCCTGGAAGCATCCGATTTGACGCCGCTGGGTGAGTTCCACGAGGCATTGACTGGCTTGCGAGCGCCTTATGTGGCTCAGTGGCCGTCACTGGCCGAGGTGCCGTTTTACCTGGCCGTAGGTGATGGTGCGGCGGCTACGGTTGGCTCCGGCGCGTTCGATCAGCACCATGCAGCGCTAACCGTTGGGTCTACCAGTGCAATCCGAACCATCATACAGCAGGGTTTGCCGCCCGTGCCGGACGGTCTGTGGGGGTATCGGGTGACGGCCCAACATCATTTGATTGGAGGCGCGACTACAGAGGGCGGAACCGTATTTGCGTGGGCAAAAGCGGTGCTGTCTATCACGGATGCGGACGTGAGCGCGCTTGAAGCAAGCGAACCCGATGGCCACGGGCTTACCGTGCTGCCCCTGTTCGCGGGTGAGCGTAGCCCTGGTTGGCGCGGGCAGGCATCGGCCACCATTCACGGGATACGGCCTTCGACTACAAAGGGTGACATGCTACAAGCGTTGTTAGAAAGTGTTGCGCTGCGCCTTGCGGAGGTTGCAGATGCATTGTTGCAGCCGGACGTGACAGTGATGGCCAGTGGCGGGGCGCTGGCGGCTTCTGTAGTGTGGGCGCAAATGATGGCGGATAGTTTGGCGCGACCCCTGTTCGTTGTTGGTGGAGAAACAAGTGCCAGGGGCGTTGCAATTTTACTGCTCAGCCACTTGCACGGCAGTTCATGGTCGGACTTCCCGCCCAAAATCGTTGACGAACTGCAACCGCACCCGCCAGCGGTCGAGAAGTATCAACATGCGCGGGAACGCCAGCGCAATTTATATCGGCGGTTGTATCTATAGCCGGATGTGTTGCGGATCACGGCGACCGAAGTCACTTGTAAGCATCATTTGTATAAAACGCTTCCGGTCAAAACGACGTTCAATGGTCATTTGACAGGCCAAAGCCGACCAACTACAATTCGCGTACCGATCGGGCGGGATCATCCGTGTTGAGAAGCGCTACGCCAATAGGACTGCTTCATGCGTGAGCGCGGCCAGCGCGACCGTCCAAACACACCAAACCGATTGGTGTATTGTCACAACTATTTTACTGAACTTACCTTACGGAGCATACTTATGAGACATGTTGTCATCGCACTTTCTGCCCTGGTGTTGATCTTTGGATCGACCGTGTTTGCGCAGGATTTGCCATTCGAAGGGGTTGAAGTTGACATTATCACCTTCACGGGGCCGCAGATCGCTGAACCCCTCCAGCGCCGCGCGCCAGACTTCGAGGAGTTGACGGGTGCCCAGATCAATGTTGTGATCGTCCCGTTCTCCGACCTGTATCAGGCCATCCTGACTGACCAGGCTACCGGTACCAACAGCTACGATGCCTTCGTTTTTGCACCCCAGTGGATGGTGGACTACACCGAACCGGGCTTCCTGGAGCCAATTACCTCCTATGTGGACGCTGACGAAGACCTGCAATGGGACGATGTTGCGCCGTTCTTCCGTGAGTTTAGCTCCACCTATCAGGGTGAAGTTTACACCATTCCGCTGGACGGCGACTTCCACATGGTGTATTACCGCATTGACGTGCTGGAAGAACTGGGCCTGGAACCGCCCCGCACCTGGGAAGACTACCTGGCTGTAGCAGAAGCCGCTAACGGTATGGACATGAACGATGACGGTGAAGCCGACTACGGTAGCTGCATCGCCAAGGCCCGCAGCAACCAGGGTTACTGGTTCATTCACTCCGTTGCCAGTGCCTACTTGCAGACGCAAGGTACGGAGCAAGGCGGCTTCTTTGACACGGAAGACTTTACGCCGTTGGTAAACAACGCGGGTTTCATCCGTGCGCTGGAAATCTACAAGGCCACCAACGAGTTTGGCCCGCCCAACGAGCAGAACATCGGTGTAGGTGATACGCGTTCGCTGTTCACATCTGGTCGTTGTGCCCTCTCCCTGGACTGGGGTGACATTGGTTCCTTGGCGATTGACCCAGAGCAATCTGTTGTGCAGGATTTGGTTGGTTCTGTGATTCTGCCGGGTACCACCGAAGTACTTGACCGCGAGACCGGTGAACTGGTTCCGTGTGATGATATGACCTGCCCGTTCGCGATTGACGGCGTCAACCATGCACCGTTTGCTGCTTTCGGCGGCTGGTCGGGCGGTGTGAGCGCTGCTGCCCCGCAGGAAGTTAAGGACGCTGCTTACGCCTTCTTTAGCTACATGGCTCAGCCGGAGCAGGCCAACGAAGACGTGACCATTGGTGCCACAGGCTTCAACCCGTACCGCACATCGCAGTTTGAAAACATCGACAACTGGGTGGAAGCTGGCTTCAGCGAAGGTGCAGCCGAGAACTACCTGGGCGCGATTGGTAACAGCCTCAACAGCCCCAACATGATGCTTGACTTGCGCGTGCCGCAGAACCAGCGTTACCAGCAGGTTGTACTGGACACGATTGTGAGCCAGTTCCTTGCAGACGAGTTCACGGCAGAAGAAGCTGCTGAAGAAATCGAACTTCAGTGGGAAGAAATCACTGACGAGATCGGTCGCGAAGAGCAGCTTGCTGCTTACCAGTCCACGCTCGGTATCGACAACGAATAATCTGTAATACGTCATCCTGCCCCGCAGCCGTCTGGCTGTGGGGTGCTTCCCTTATAGATTTATATTTGGAGTAACTGCCATGGAGGCTAAGCGAGGGTCACTAGAAGCGACCCCCCGTTTTGACGCTCAACCGCGTGAGGAAACGTTTTCTCAACGACTGGGGCGCTGGTTAGAAGATATTGCACCGTCTGTGTTTATATGGCCCGCCGTTCTGACGGTCTTGTTCCTGGCGGTTTTTCCGTTGTTTGTGTCACTTTATTTGGCTTTTGCCCGCGTTCAACTGGTGGTGGGCGGCTATGAGGTTGAATTCATCGGATTTACCAACTTTGAAAAGTTATTTTTTGGCAGCGGACGCCGCAACTTCCTAGGTCGTTGGGATCGTGACGCGAGCTTTTTGGGTCTGCCGGGGATGCCCACAGCAATAGGCTGGCTAGGGTTAATTGTGCTGGCGGGCTTTTTGGTCTATATGCTGTATCGGCATGGGCAGCGGCGTGAATACACACCTGTGATGCTATTTGGCAAGTTGGGTGGTATCGCAGCATTGGCCGTTGGCGCGTGGTACCTGACGAACTGGCTGGTTGCGGCTGAAGGGCCGATGGCTGGCATGTGGTTGGCAGAACAATACTGGCTGCTGACCGTGATTCCCGGTGCAGTGGTTGTGCTGAGCGCGGTCGCACTTGGCGTTATTAGTATGGTGCTCAGACTGGCCATCGTTGCGTTTATGATGGGGGTTGCATGGCTAACGGCTATTACGCTGACCCCCGATGGACTGCCGGGTACGATGGTGGTTACGCTCGTTTTTGTGTTTTGTGGTGTGGCGTTGCAGTACGTTTTGGGGCTGGGACTGGCACTGCTTGTGACGCAAAACCTGCCGGGTAAGCGCTTCTTCCGCGTGGTGTTTTTGCTGCCTATGTTGATAACCCCGGTCGGCATCGGCTTTTTGTTCCGCATGATGACAGACACGCTACAGGGGCCGCTCGCGCCGTTGTGGGCAGCCGCTGGCCTGACGGACTTTTCCTGGGTAGAGACGGCGACAGGTGCCCGCGCCGCGATCATCATAGCGGATACATGGCAATGGACGCCGTTTATGTTCATTATTTTGCTGGCTGCGCTAGAAGGCATTAGCAACGAACCGATTGAGGCCGCGCTGGTAGACGGTGCCAACCGCTGGCAGTTGTTCCGGTTTATCATCCTGCCGGCTATAATCCCCGTTAGCATTACGCTGATACTCATCCGCACGATTGAGGCGTTTAAGATTGTTGACCTACCGCGCATCATGACGAATGGTGGCCCCGGTACGGCAACGGAATCGGTGACGTTATTTGCATTTAACCAATGGAAGGCGTCGGCCACGTCGATTGGCTATGCGTCGAGTATTGCCTATCTGCTGCTGATTATTTCCACGTTTTTCGCGCTGGTGCTGGTGAATATTGGCCGCCGTCGTTTGCTGGAGCTATTTGAATGAACATTTTTAAGCAAAGTAACCCTTTTCGCCCATCGCCCTTCTGGATGGGTGTTTCCTACCTGTTGCTCGGCTTTTGGGCGTTGATTGTGTTGTTCCCGCTGTATTGGCTGGCTGTGACGGCCTTTAAACTGCCCATTGATGTGAGCGAAGGCCCGAAGTACATCCCCTGGGTGGACTTTCAGCCGTCACTGCACGCGTGGCAGGAACTGCTGTTTGACCCTACTGCTGGCAACATGGTCACGCGCCCCTACTACAATACGCTTATTGTGGGTGTGGTGAGTTCGGTGCTGGTGATTGTTGTCGGGGCGTTGGCGTCCTATGCGCTTATCCGCTTTGAGTATCGGCCCAAAATCGCAGCCATCGTCGCCTTTTTGGTGATTGCCATCGGCGCGTCAATTACGATTACCCTGTTTGGTGTGCCCTGGCAGATCATGGTACCGCTGGCGATTATTCTGTTTCTGGTCGTCGGACGCCTGGTGAGCAAGCGCTTTAAAGCGTCTTTGGCCAACAGCGACATATCGTTTTGGTTGATTTCCAACCGTATTTTGCCCCCCGTTGCTATCGTGTTGCCCATTTACATCATCTATCAGCAGTTTGGGCTGCTCAACACGCACGCCGCGCTGATTATCACGTACACGGCAGCCAATTTGCCGATTGCGATCTGGTTTTTGGGGGATTACTTCAGCGGCATCCCGGTCGAAATCGAAGAAAGCGCCTTTATCGACGGGGCGTCGCGCTATCAGGTGCTGTTCAGGATTGTGCTGCCGCTGGCTACACCCGGCTTGATTGCAACGTTCCTGATTGTGCTAATTTTTGCCTGGAATGAATACATTTTGGCGCTGTTCCTTTCTGGGGCAGACACGCAAACCATGCCGATGCTCGTTGTCTCGCAAAATGCAACGCGCGGCCCGCAGTGGTGGAATATTTCGGCGTTGGTGATGATGATGATTGCACCGATTATCGTTATGGCGCTGTTTTTAGAGCGCTACATTGCACGCGGTATTCTTGTGGGCGCAGTGAAGGGATAACCGATGCCAATAACCATCACCGATGTCGTGACGCACGACATTCGCTTTCCCACGTCGCAGCAGCTTGATGGCTCTGACGCTATGAACCCTGACCCGGACTACAGCGCGGCCTATGTGGTACTCAAAACCGATCATGCCGACGGATTGGAAGGGCACGGGCTGACGTTCACGATTGGCCGGGGCACGGAAATCTGTGTGGCCGCAATCGACGCGCTGGCCCCGCTGGTTAAAGGGCGGACGTTGGAGTCGTTCACGGCGGATATGGGCGCGTTCTGGCGCACGGTCACGGGTGACAGCCAACTGCGCTGGGTTGGCCCCGAAAAGGGCGTGATTCATCTGGCGACGGCAGCGCTCGTGAACGCTGTGTGGGACCTCTATGCCAAAGCCGAGGGCAAACCGCTGTGGAAACTGCTGGCGGATATGTCACCAGCGGAATTGGTGCGCTGCGTCGATTTTCGGTACATCACGGATGCCATCACGCCGGATGAAGCCCTGGCTATGCTCACGGAAAAAGCGGCGACTAAAGCTGCACGTGAAGCCGAGATGCGCGAACACGGCTACCCGGCGTATACCACGTCGGCGGGGTGGCTGGGCTACTCTGATGACAAGATTCGCCAGCTATGCCGCGAATCACTAGCTGAGGGTTGGACGGATTTCAAGATCAAGGTGGGGCGTGACCTGGAAGACGATGTACGACGCTGCACTATCATCCGCGAGGAAATTGGCCCGGAGAATCACCTGATGGTGGACGCCAATCAGGTGTGGGATGTGAACCAGGCCATTGAATGGATGCAGCACCTTAAGCCGTTTAATCCCTGGTGGATTGAAGAACCCACCAGCCCGGATGACGTACTCGGTCACGCAGCGATCCGTGAGGGGGTCGCGCCGGTGAAGGTTGCCACAGGTGAGCACTGCCAGAACCGCGTGCTGTTCAAGCAGTTGATGCAGGCTGAGGCGATTGACTTTTGCCAGATCGACTCGTGCCGGTTGGGCGGGGTAAACGAGATCATCGCGGTGTACCTGATGGCTGCAAAGTTCGGGATTCCCGTATGCCCACATGCAGGCGGCGTGGGCTTGTGCGAGTATGTGCAGCACTTGCAGATGTTTGACTACATTTGCGTGAGTGGCAGCACAGAAAACCGCGTGGTGGAATACGTGGATCATTTGCACGAACACTTCAAGTATCCGTGTATTATCCGTGAGGGGCATTACATGCCACCAGCAGACGCAGGCTACAGCATCGAGATGAAGCCGGAGAGCCTGCAACAGTACGCTTATCCCGGCGGGGAGGCGTGGCAGGCTTAATCCATGACGCATTTCGAACTCAAGACACAGGCTGATTTACCGACGAATCCGCTGCCCATTGTGAGCATTGGTCTTGGCGGCATCGTCAACGACGCGCACTATCCAGCGTATAAATTGGCTGGGTTCGAGGTGATGGGGGGCTACGACGTAAATGCTGAGCGTGCCCAGATGATGCAGAGAGCATTCAACCTGCCTGCGATTTACGACTCACTGGATGAAGCTGTGAGCAAAGCCCCTGCCAACGCCGTCTTTGATGTGGCTGTGCCTGGAGCCATTATTGCGGATGTCCTGGATGTTATTCCACCGGGGCGGGCGGTACTGATTCAAAAGCCGATGGGCGAAACCCTGGACGAAGCGAGACATATCCTGGCGCTGTGCCAGCGGAAAAGCCTCACCGCTGCTGTTAACTTTCAAATGCGATTCATGCCGCACGTCATCGCTGCACGGGATATGATTGCGCAAGGGTTAATTGGTGACCTGTGGGACATTGAAGCGCGGATGCAAATCTACACACCGTGGTCGTACTGGCCGTTTGTGCTGCCCCTGCCGCGCCTGGAAATTTTGTATCACAGCATTCACTATATCGACCTGGTGCGCTCGTTTTGTGGTACGCCGGGCGCGGTATATGCGAAAACGCTCAAGCATCCTATTGCGCAGGAGTTGGCCCCGTCGCGCTCCACGATTATTTTGGATTATGGTGACAACCCTCGTGCCAACATCCTGACGAATCACGGTCACGTTTATGGGGATGACCACGAACAGTCTTACATCAAATGGGAGGGCAGTAAGGGCGCGATTTACGTGCAGGCGGGCCTCAACATGAGCTATCCCCAAGGCAAAGCGGACAAGTTCGAATACATCATCATGGATGACGATAAGCCGCGCGGTGAGCAGCATTGGCAATCACTTGACGTTGAGGGGTCGTGGTTTCCTGAGGCGTTTATTGGCACGATGGCCAGCTTGCAGCGCTACGTCACCGGGGAGGCCGACACGCTGCCCACTGTCGTTGAGGACGCCTTCCAGACGATGGCCGTGGTTGAGGCGGCCTACACATCCAGTGAAACCCGGGGAACAGTCGTTCCGCAGACATAACCTAACTAAGGAAAGTAGAGTCTTATGTCAACATATTTAGTCACAGGTGCAATGGGCTGCATTGGTGCCTGGATGCTACATCACCTGCACGAACAAGGTAAACAAGCCGTCAGCTTTGACCTATCTGAAACGCGCCATCGCCTGGACTTGCTGATGAGCAAAGAGCAGCAGCACGCGATCACGTTTGTACAGGGCGATCTTACCGACCCTGATGCGGTCAAGCAGGTGTTTAGCGAATACGGCATTACCCATGTGATTCACCTGGCAGCGCTGCAAGTGCCCTTCTGCCGTAAAGACCCGATCATGGGCGCAAAGGTGAACGTCACTGGCACAATCAATGTGTTTGAGGCCGCCCGCGCGGTGGGTATGAATCATGTGGTGTATGCATCGTCTATTGCGGTGTACGGCAGCAAAGGCGAATACCCGGACGGGCTGCTGGGCGATGACCAACCGCGCCTGCCTAAAACCTTCTACGGTGTGTATAAGGTCGCCAATGAGGACAGTGCCAAGGTTTACCATCGCAATCACGGTATGACGAGTACCGCTTTGCGCCCGTATACCGTTTACGGGCTGGGCCGCGATCAGGGCCTGACCAGTGAACCGACCAAAGCCATGCACGCAGCAGCCAACGGCGAAGCCTACAACATCACGTTTGGTGGCAAGATGCAGTTTCACTTTGCGTCGGATGTGGCGCGGCAGTTCATTGATGCAGTAGAAAATCCGCTGGACGGGGCGTATGCATTTAACATGGGCCAGCCTGTTGTGGCGGTGGCCGACGTTGCCCGCACCATTACCGATATCAGCGGCGTAGAAGTGACAGTGGAAGAAAACCCGCTGCCCTTCCCGGATGGTTTCGACAACAACGCGCTCAAGCAGCACTTTGCCACCGTGTACGAAACGCCGCTAGAGGATGGCATCCGGCAGACGATAGCGAGCTTTAAGGCATGAGCCAATACGTACTGGCCCATGACCTGGGCACGACAGGTAACAAGGCCACGCTCTACGACGCAGACGGCGGGCTGCGCGGCAGCGCGTTTTACAGCTACGACACAGCCTTCCCTGAGACAGGTTGGGCCGAGCAAGACCCTAACGCGTGGTGGGACGCCATCTGCACGACCACACGCCAACTGCTGAGTCAGACGGGGGTGGCGGGCAGCGATGTGGCGTGTGTGACGTTCAGCGGGCAGATGCAAGGCTGCGTGCCGTTGGATGCGGACGGCCTGCCGCTGCGCTCGGCTATCATCTGGATGGATCAGCGGGCTACGGCACAGGCGGCACGGGTTGCGGACGGTATTGATCCGGCAGAGGTGTATCGCATCACCGGGCATCGCTTGAGTGCTGCCTACACGCTGCCTAAAATCCTGTGGATAAAAGATAATCAGCCGGATATCTTCGCTCGCACGCACAAATTTGCCGGGGCCAAAGACGCGATGATCGCTCGGCTGACAGGCAAATTTCTGACTGAACCGTCCGATGCCAGTGGTACCAATGCGTATGATCTGGCAGGTGGGGTTTGGTCTGCGCCGATTTTGGACGCAGCGGGCCTTGATGTGGGTAAGCTGCCGATGGTGGTGCAGTCCGTGGATGTGGCGGGGGGTATTTTGTCCGCTGTTGCAGATGAAGTCGGGCTGCCTGCGGGTACCCCGGTCGTCATGGGCGGCGGTGACGGCGCGTGTGCGTCTGTGGGGGCAGGGTCGGTAAGTGAGAACGTGGCCTACAGCTATGTTGGCTCGTCTGCGTGGATTGCGACGGCAACGAAGCAGCCCATCGTTGACCCGGAACAGCGCACATTTACATTTGGGCATGTGGTGCCGGGGCTGGTGATTCCAATGGGCACCATGCAAACGGCAGGCGCGGCCTATCAGTGGGTGCGCGATCAACTCGCGCCGCTCGAAAAACAGTCAGCCGAGGCGCTGGGGGTGAGTCCGTACACGTTGATGAACGCTGTTGCCGAGGGCGCACCGCCGGGGGCCAACGGTCTGATCTTTATGCCATATTTGCTGGGCGAACGCGCCCCGCGCTGGAACCCCAACGCCCGCGCCGCCTTCTTGGGGCTAACCATTCGCCACACCCGCGCCGATATGATTCGGGCAGTAATGGAAGGTGTGGCGCTCAACCTGCACGTCATCCTAGAGGCGTTCCGCGCCCAAAATACGCCCATTGACTCGATTCGGGCAATAGGCGGCGGCATCAGTGGGCGGTTGTGGGCGTGCATCATGGCGGATGTGTACGGGGTGCCCGTGCAGCGCCTGACGATCTTGGAAGAGGCTACCAGTATGGGCGCTGCCGTCACGGGCGGGGTGGGTGTGGGCCTGTATTCCGGTTTTGAGATGGCCGCGCAGATGAACGCCGTCAACGATGAAATCCAGCCCGACCCGGCCAACCGGGCCACTTACGAGCAAGCCTACCGGGTGTTTGAGGCGGCTTACAGCGCCCTGGAACCCGTCTTCGAGCAAATTGCACAGGAGTAAACCCCATGCTTAAATCCCAACTGCTGCACCCGCAAATCCTGAACGTGCTGGGCGCGTCGGGTCATGGCAGCGGCATCCTCATTGCGGATGGCAACTACCCGTTCATCACGCGGGCTAACCCGGCTGCTGAGCGCGTGTATTTGAATCTCGCGCCGGGGCTGCTGACTGTCACGGATGTGCTTGAGGTGCTGATTAGCGCGATTCCGATTGAAGCGGCAGAGGTCATGACGACAGACGACGGCACCGAACCATCTATCTATGCCGACTTCTGGCGCTTGCTACCCGACCTCGACCTGACGGCACATAAGCGCTTCGAGTTCTACGACCGCGCCCGGCACAGCGATGTATCGCTGGTGATTGCCACAGGCGAACAGCGTGTTTACGCCAACATTTTGCTGACGATTGGGGTGGTTCCGCCACCGGAGGACTTGCGCTAGATGGCAACACCCGTCGTACTGCCCAAGCAGGGCAACTCTGTTGAAAGCTGCCTGATTACCGCCTGGAAGAAAAACGAAGGTGATACGGTCAGCGTGGGCGAGGTCATCGCAGAGGTGGAAACGGACAAGGCGCTGTTCACTATCGAAAGTGAGGCGGCGGGCACGCTGTTGGCGCGCTTCTTCACAGTGGGTGATGACGTGCCCGTGATGACCAGCATCGCTGTGATTGGTGAACCAGGTGAAGATGTTGAGGCGTTCCGGCCAGCGGAGGCCGCGCCCGCAGCATC
>CAWUJQ010000064.1:0-17397 GCA_963922445.1 uncultured bacterium | reverse complement strand
GAAGGGCACGTTGATCTGCTCAGCGAGTTTTTCGCCGCCGCCCTCACCGAAGAACTCTCCGGTCATATTTTCCACAATGCCGATAATGGGCACGTTTAACTGCTCAAACATGGCAGCGCTGCGGCGGGCGTCCGCTACCGCGACTTCCTGCGGTTGCGTAACGATCACAGCGCCCGTTAGCGGGAAAGACTGTGCTAGGGACAGCGGTGCATCGCCGGTGCCGGGAGGCAGGTCAACAATCATGTAGTCCAGCTCACCCCAGTTTACATCCGTGAAGAACTGGCGAATGGCACTTTGCAGCATTGGCCCGCGCAAGATCATCGGGCGGTCTGGCGTAGTGAGGAAGCCGGTACTAATGAGCTTGACGCCGTGGGCCTGCAACGGGGCCATGCGGCGCTGGCCGTCTTCACTATCAACGACGGGCGGGCGGCCACTGGTGAGGCCGGTCATGTTGGGGATGTTGGGATTGAGGATGTCCGCGTCAATCAGGCCCACGCGTGCGCCCGCGTCTGCAAGGCCAACCGCAACATTGGTCGAGATGGTGCTTTTGCCCACGCCGCCCTTGCCGCTGGCAACGGCAATCAGGCTTCTCGCAGGAATATCCATGCGACCGTTCATGCGGGGGTCGGTGGGGACCTGGGCATCCCAGTTGATTTTTAGCCGCTCTATGCCATCAACCTTGCCGATGACCGCCTCGTTGCAGCGGTCTACAAATACATTTTTGAGCGGGCAGGCGGGCGTTGTCAGCACAATCGTGAACGCTGCGACCCCATCTGCGACGTTCAGGTCGCGCACCATGCCGAGTGATACGATGTCCTGGTTAATCTCAGGCTCGATGACGGTGCCTAGGGCAGTCATCACCTGCTGTTCAATGTTGCTCATAACGTTAAGTGTCTCCGAGTCTTATTGATCGCCATCTGAATAAGTATAGTGCAGGTTAGCAAAATTCTAGAGGCTGGTTTCGGCGTTCGTTTTGTGCTGGCACTATTTGGCCCTTTGCTAAGATGCCCAGGTTGGCTATAGTCGGAGATCAATGTAAGTATATTTCCTTTTGTAATATAGGAGTTTAGAACGTGTCCACTGTAGTTACCCTCGGTGTCCACATCCTAGATGTACTGGGGCGTCACGTTGAACGCATACCCACTGGCCAAAACATTGATCTCATTGATGAGATTCGCCTTACCGTCGCGGGGACGGCGGCGGGGACAGCCGTTGACCTGGCAAAGCTGGGGGCGTCCGTTAGTGCGATGGGTGCCATTGGCAATGATGAACCCGGCAATTTCATTGTCGATACGATGAACCGTTATGGCATTAACACGGACGCACTGGTACGCAAAAGTGAGGTGCAAACCTCATGCACGATGTTACCCATTCGGCCAAATGGCGAGCGCCCTGCGTTGCATGTGTTGGGTGCCAATGCGGAACTGTCGCTAGATGACATCAATTGGGATGTGATCGAAAACGCCAGTCATCTCCACTTTGGGGGAACCTACTTGCTGCCCAAGCTGGATGGTCAACCGATGGCGGAAGTCCTCAAGTTTGCCAAGGAACACAACACGATAACATCGGTTGATATTTTGGCGGTGCCTCACGACGATATGTTGAGTGTTATTGCGCCCTCTTTGCCCTATATCGATTACTTCATGCCGGGCATCGAAGAAGCTGCGATGATCGCTGGCCTTGACGAAAGCGAGACAGACGCAATCATCCGCTTCTTTTTGGATAAAGGTGTTAAACACGCCGTTTTCACGATGGGCGGGCAGGGGAGCGTTATCGCGTCAGATGAAATGGACGCATGGATACGCATCCCGGCGTTTAATGTGCCCGTCGTCGATTCGACAGGGTGTGGCGATGCCTACTGTGCGGGTTTCATAGTCGGTTTGTCTAAGGGCTGGGACTTAGAACAGTGTGGGTTGTTTGCATCGGCGGCAGCGGCCCTTGTCATCACAGGATTGGGGTCAGACGCGGGCATTGTGGACTACGAAGCGACCGTGCAATTCATGCAGCAGGCCGAAAAACATCCGCTGAGTGCGTGATAACCAAAAACGGCAGAGGTCACCTGTACCTCTGCCGTTCGCATGCCGCTCATAGACTGCCCGGTTCGTTACCCGTCACGCTGACGGCGGCGGGCAAGCGCTTGTTGGCGCGAAGCGCGGATGCGCTCAATGCGGTTCTCGTCAATCTCCGGCTCAGGCGCAACTTCTTCTACCACGGCAACAGGGGCTTCAGCCTCGGCTGCTTGTGTGCCGCGCAGGTCACCTGGATACACGGAGAAATCCGGGTTCCATTCCTTGCCCGCTTGCTTGGCTGCCTTCTTCTTGTCCTTGATGACATCTTTGTGTTCCCAGCCGCCACGCTCTACGGCTTCGTCCACCGCACGCGTCGGGGAAATGCTGTACCAGTAGCGATACTCCTTAGACAGCTTTTGCTTGTCATAGATGTGATGCCCGGTGCGGTCGTAGCTGGCCAACTCGTAGTCATGATCCATCTTGATCGCATCAAACGGGCAGAACTCCGCACAGTAGCCGCAGTTCATGCAGATGTCGATGTCGATGTAGAACGCTTCTGGCTGAGGTACCGGGCGACCAGTGTTCGGGTCTTCCCCGCGCACAATCCAGATGCACTGCGGCGGACAAACCTTCGCACAAATGCCGCAGCTTGTACACCAATCCTCACCGGGCTTATCTTCAGCGTCGTAGTCATTCACGACGAGGAAGGGCACAAAGCGGAAGCGCTCTGGCACAGCGATTTTCTCTTCCGGGTATTGTACGGTGTAAGCACCGGCGGCACTCAAGCCCTGGCGCTCTTCGAAAATGTCCTGGTTGAAGTATTTTTTACCCGCGTACTTTGCATCATCCACAAAGGTGTTGACGAAGTGCTTGAACGTGACGCCCAACCCCTTCAGGATGCCAATTCCCATTCCATCCATAGTTTATTTGGGTCTCCTATAATCAGTCGTTAGGGTAGCCACTGGCTACCCTTGTTGTTGTGCTTCGATTTAGCGGTCGGTTTCACCCAATACGATGTCAATGCTGCCCAGAATTGCCACCACGTCAGCAACTTTGGTGCCCGTGGACATCAGGCCCAGCGGGGTGAGGTTGATGAAAGATGGTGCGCGCACATGATAGCGCCACGGGTTTTGCGTGCCCTTCTTGTCGCCAGCGGAGATGACATAGAAGCCTAGCTCACCCTTCGGGTTCTCCACGCGGCCATACGCCTCTCCAATCGGTACACGCGGTGTGTGCTGCTTGGAACCCGCGAAGAAGTCCTCGCCCTTGGTCTTTTCCAGGCGCGGCAGTACCTGCTTCAAGATGCGAATGCTCTCGCGCATTTCATCCAGGCGGATGACATAACGGTCGTAGATGTCGCCGTTGTCACGCGTACAAATGTCAAAGTCGAGTTCTGGGTAGATGCTGTATGGGTCAGCGCGGCGCACATCGTAGGGAACGCCACTCGCACGCAGCAGCGGGCCAGCCGTGCTGTAGGCAATCGCTGCTTCTGGCGGCAGGTAGCCCACACCGATTGTACGGCTGCGCACAATCTCGCTGTCCGTCAGGTAGCGGTCAAGCTCGTCAATGGCGCGGGGCAGGCGCTCATTGATGAGTTCCGTCAGGTACTCCATCGTGTCGAAGTCGCGAACCTGGTCATTGACCAGGCTGGCCACTGAGCGAATACGCTCTGGCACGTCGTAGGCGACCCCGCCAAAGCGCATGTAATTGCACATCATGCGGGAGCCAGCCGCCGCCTCGAAGAAGTCCAAAATCTTCTCACGTTCCGAGATGGCGTAGAGGGCAGGTGTGAAGAAGGCACCCAGGTCGTTGAGCAAGAAGCCAATCGACCAGAAGTGATTCACGATGCGTGTGAGTTCAGCCATCAGCACACGGATGACTTCAGCGCGGTAGGTGGGCGGGTTGTAGCGCTTGCCGTTGGCTAGCAGTTGCTCGATGGCCATCGCATAGCCAAAGTTGTTGCCCATACTGCTGATGTAGTCCAGGCGGTCGGTAAAGGGCATGTTGTGCAGGTACGTGTTGCGCTCACCGATTTTCTCGTGGTTGCGGTGCAGGTAACCCATCACGGGTTCCAACGTGTTGACCGTCTCGCCTTCAATGGTAGCAATCATACGGAACACGCCGTGGGTGCTGGGGTGGTGTGGCCCAAGGTTAACGACGAGGCGGTCCGTCTTCATGTGCGGCTCGCCAGAGAGTGTTTCGATGTCTACGCCGAGGCCCATGCCTGCGTAAAGCTGATCCTCAGACGTGTCGTTGAGCTTACTCAGGTCGAAGTCGGCAGGGTAACGCACATTTTTGCCGTAGGCGTTCTTTTCCTCGGCGCGATGCACATGACCACCCGGCCAGCGGCTGTCGAACGGCTTGGTTTCCTGCTCGTAGTAGGCTTCCTTCCAGTCCTTGCGCATCGGGTGGCCCTGGAAGCCGTCCCACAGCAAGATGCGCTTCAGGTTGGGGTGCCCGGCAAAGTGGATACCAAACAGGTCGTAAGCTTCACGCTCCTGAAAGTCCGCACCCGGCCACACACCAATCAGTGACGGGATTTCTGCCTTGTCGCGGTCGGTCTTCGTCTTGAAGGCGAGTGCGCCGCCGCCGCTTGTGCGGTAAGCGTGGTAGACCATCTCCATAGAGCCGTCAATAACCGGGTCATCAATGGGATTGTCTGGGTCGGGCTGGCCGTAGTCAACGGCGGTAGCGCTGGAAAGGTAGTCGAAGCCGAGTTGATCGCGGGCAGCGGTGGCCACCTCAACCAGCTTGTCAGCGTCTACCATTACACCACTGTAGCCCTCACGGGTGTCGTCGCTAACGACGCCGGGGAACATGTCTTTGAGGGCATCAATCGCGCCCTCAATATCGGTCGTTTTGAGATCGGGTCCTACCTGATCGGTCATAGTCATAACAGTAAGTTATCCTTAGCTTTTCACGGCTTCGCGGGCACGCTTACGTGCCAGGGCGTCCATACGCTTCTGACGGCGCATTTCAGCACGCTCGGCGTCATCAACTTCAACTTCTTCGGCAACGGCAACCGCAGCTTCGCCGCCACCATTTGTCGCAGCCGCGGCGGGGGCGGGCAGTTTATGCTCGTCGTCAATAAAGCGATGCTCTGGCAACTCGCGCACACCGAATGGCTCTCCAGCGGCGGCCTGTTCAGCCTGCTTGCGGATTGTCTCCATTTGGCGCGGGTCGATGATGTCTGGCCCAAGAATGGGGACGGGAGTGGGTTCGCTTGGCCCCACGCCGTACCAGGGTACATCGTCCAGGTTGGCCAGGGACTGGCCATCAATTTTGCGCTGGAGCGCAATCAGCCCGTAGAGCAATGCCTGTGGGGTTGGCGGGCACCCAGGAACGTACACATCCACCGGCAGGTACTTGTCAATGCCAGAGACGACGTTGTAACCCTCTTTGAAGGGGCCACCGCCGCTGGCACACGCACCCATTGCCATCACGTACTTGGGTTCCGGCATTTGGTTATACAAGCGCACAATGGGCACGACCATCTTCTTTGTCACCGTGCCGCTGACAATCATCAGGTCAGACTGGCGCGGACTGGCGCGCATCACCTCCATACCGAAGCGTGACAGGTCATAGCGGGAAGATGCGGTGGCGATCATCTCAATCGCGCAGCAAGCCAAGCCAAACAACATCGGCCACATGGAATTGCGGCGGCTCCAGTTGTAAATCTTGCTCAGGCTTGTAATGGCAACATTACTCTGTAAATCATCGGGAACGGGAAACTCAGTGTCCTGAATCTCACGTAAGTCCATGTCCGTCAAGGGTTGGCCTCCTCATACCACTCCCACAAGATGCGCTCCAAGATGGCATCAGTGGCCAAATCAGGATCATCTTCAAACTCAGGGAGTTCTACAATCATTTGATGTAACTGCTCAATACCAATAGATTCCACATCTGCCTTTGGGTAACGCTCCATGAGTCCGAGGATGATGGCGTAGTCTGCATCCCAACCAAAGCTCACGGATCGTACCTCTCATTAGACTACATTACGCGCCGGGTGACCGCACCCAAATACAAATCCACCGATCATTAACGCTTATAATGTATTAATCTTACCCCAACGTGACCGGAACTGCGATGGGCAAACGAGTTGCTTTGGCGTGTTTGGGCTACGTCTTGTTTGCTGCTGCTGTGTTGGTAGTAAGTCAATTGCACATAGCTTGGATAGACAAAGCTACCTATTGGGAAAGTATAAAAAACACGCGTTTGTTTGTCAACAATTTCACAAACGCGGTTCGACGCGCAGCGTCCGGGCACCTTTGTCGCACACTTGGCCGTGCTGCGAGGTGCTTTCGATGCCTTTTTCTCTATATACAGCCTGCATCGCCTGGGCGACTGCCGCTGCGGTTTGCTGACTGTCGCAAATGGCGAGTAAGGCTGGCCCCGCCCCACTAATGACCAGTCCGTGTGCGCCGGAGTCCCTGGCAGCCTGGCGCACGCTTTGGAAGTGTGGCATGAGGTGTTGGCGTGCGGGTTCCACGATGCGGTCGCGTTCCACGGCGTCACCGAGTGCCGCAATGTCACCCCGGTAAAGCGCATCCACCAGCCGCCCGACGGCTGCGGTCTGCCAGATCATGTCTGATAAAGATACCTGTGTGGGTAACACGGCGCGGGCGTCCGCTGTTTTGATGACAACTTGCGGGCTGACCAGCGCCAAATAGAGGTTTTGTGGCACAGGCAGGTGAACCATTGCATCTGCACGTGGGGCGGAAAACAGCGTGATGCCACCAAACAGCGACGGGCCGACGTTATCTGGATGGTAACCACTCACAAGCGCCTCACCGTCAAGGGCCGGGCCTAGCAGTTGCGTCCGCGTCAGCGGGTTGCCAAACAGTGCATTGACAGCGAACGCTCCCGCCACAGCGCTGGCCGCACTGCTGCCCAGGCCGCTGCCGATGGGCAAGCCCTTGCGAATGGTCATGGAAACGCCTATTTCTGCACCAATCAAATTCAACACGCTGTTTGCAGCCACACTAGCGCAGTTTTCTGTTGGATTGTCGGATAACATGCCCCCGTCGCCTTCGATGTCGGTGATAACCACGCCGGGTTCGTCACGCGGCTGAACGCAAACCGTATCGCCGGGTTTTTCCAGGGCCAGGCCGATGATGTCGAACCCGACCCCCAAGTTGGCAGCCGTCGCTGGTGCATACGCTTCTGCTATCGCGTTCAGCATGAGACGTGTTATCCTTGGTGGGCATTATCGGTAACAAGCAAGCGGTGAGGAAATTATGACGAGCATCTTAAAATGTATCGACTGTGGGCAAGAATACCCGATTGACCAGTTGATGTACACCTGCGAGGCGTGCGGCGGCCTGTTGGATGTGCTGCACGATATGGACTGGCTCAAACGAACCGTCACCCGCGAGACATTCGATGCTCGTTTGGGGGCTGGGCCGCTAGATGCACCGTACAACAGCGGTGTGTGGCGCTACAAGGAACTGATCTACCCTGATGTTGCCAATGATGTGATTGTGTCCCGTCCCGAAGGGAACACCAACCTGTACGACACACCGTCGCTGGCAAAGTGGGCCGGACTCAGCAAATTCTACCTCAAGCACGAAGGCGAAAACCCCACCGGCTCGTTTAAAGACCGAGGCATGACGGGCGGCGTGACGCAGGCACGCGTGCTGGGGATGCAGCGGGTGGCCTGCGCCAGCACGGGCAATACGTCGGCAGCGTTGGCGTCTTACGCGGCGCAGGCAGGCATGGAGGGGATTGTTTTCTTCCAGAACAAGAACGTGGCGGCGGGCAAGCTGGCCCAGGCGATTGCCTATGGCGCGACGGGCATTCGCATCAACGCGGACTTTGACCGCAACCTGGAACTGGTGCGGGAGGTGGCTGAGCGCCTGGGGATATACGTCCTCAACTCGATCAATCCGTTCCGGTTGGAGGGGCAAAAGTCGATCATGTTCGAGGTCATCCAGCAGTTAAAGTGGAACGTGCCGGATTGGATTGTGGTGCCGGGGGGCAACCTGGGCAACTCGTCTGCCTTTGGCAAGGGGTTACATGAGTTATACGAACTTGGCCTGATTGACCGCTTGCCGCGCTTGGCGATTGTACAGGCGGAAGGAGCCAGCCCGCTTTACCAGGCGTACTTACGTGGGTTAGATCACCTGGAGCCGATGACCGCCGCAACCGTTGCCAGTGCGATTAAGATTGGCAATCCGGTGAACTATGCTAAGGCTGTGCGCACGCTCAAGTGGACGGACGGCGTGGTGGAGATGGCCACTGACCAGGAAATTATGGATGCAAAGGCGCTCATTGACGCCAGCGGCATAGGCTGTGAACCGGCATCGGCGTGTTCGCTGGCCGGGACGCGCAAGCTGGTCGAGAAGGGCGTTATCAAGCCGGGCGAGACGGTTGTGGGCGTGCTGACCGGGCACGTTCTTAAAGACCCGGACGCCGTTGTGAACTATCACACCTCCATGCTGGAAGACATTGTACCGGCATACCCGAATCCGCTGCATGAGGCCGAGGGCGATGTAGACGAAATCGCCGCGATATTGACGGGCAGGTCGTTGTCACCGGAGCCTGTGCATTAGGCTGTTTGTAAGCAAACTTGTAGGGGCGACTCATTGGTCTCCCCTACGTGTTGTCGAACACTCAGCTAATAACGTCTAGTGCCTGTTCCAAATCCGCCAGGATGTCGTCAGTGTCTTCGATGCCGACGGCGAAGCGCACGAGGTTGTCGTAGATGCCAAGCCCAAGGCGTTCCTCTGTCGATTTCTCGTAGTAGCTCATCAGGGCGGGCTGCTCAATGAGGCTTTCCACCCCACCCAGGCTGGGTGCAATGTACGGAATCTTCACCGCGTCGATAAAGCGCCCGGTTGTTTCCAAATCACCACGCACCGTAAAGCTAATCACCCCACCATAACCATCCATCTGCGCTTGGGCTGTCTCGTGGTCTGGGTGCGATCCCAGGCCGGGATACCAAACTTGCTCAATAGCCGGATGCTGTTCCAACTGCTCAGCCACCGCCTGCGCTGTGTGATTTTGCTGACGCACCCGCACACCCAACGTCCGCACGCCGCGATCTAACAGATAGGCTGTGTGCGGGTCGAGCACGCCGCCGAGTACACCACGTCCGTCGCGCAGCGCTTTCATGCGTCCGGCGTCTTTGCCGACGACCACACCAGCCAGTACGTCATTGTGGCCGCCCAGGTATTTGGTCGCACTGTGTACGACAAAGTCGATGCCGTATTCAATCGGGCGCTGGTTGATGGGTGTGGCGAAGGTGCTGTCAATCATGGTCATCACGCGGTTGCGCTGGCCAATTTCCGCGATGCGTTCCAGGTCACAGACGCGCAGATAGGGGTTGGTGGGGCTTTCTGAGATGATGAAACGCGTCTTTTTGGGGATGATGGCGGCTTCGAGGGCGTCATAGTCACCCATTGGGACGACGGTTGTGGTGATGCCCAGGCGCTTGAGCCATGTTTGCGCGAATTGGCGGGTGCGGCGGTAACAGTCGTCCGTCATGATAATGTGTGCGCCAGCCGGTAGCACCGTGAGCATAACAGAGGTAATTGCAGACATGCCGCTGGCGTACAACACGGCGTCTTCGCCTTTATCCAGTGCGGCCAGTTTTGCTTCTACTGCGCTAACGGTGGGGTTGCCATAGCGACCGTACTCCTCGCGGTCGTAGCCGTTGCCCCACGTTTTGCCCTCCATAAAGTCGATAAGGGATTGAGTGTTCTCAAACGTGTAGGTTGCGGTTTGCACGATGGGGGTGTGCAGCGCGTCGTAGGCTTTGCGCTGCCGGGTGCCGTGAACAGCGTTGGTCCCCGGACTGTAACTTGCTTCCTGTTGCGTGGGTGCCTCTTGCGTTTGCTTGATGTCGATGGGATTCACTGCGACCATTGCTCCTACCTCCTGAAAATGAAAAAGCCCAAACAAGTTGTGTTTGGGCAGTTGCTCAAATATCAGCAGGGAACAAAAAAGACCTCTGGCGAAGTCTTGTCGTTCCACGGTTGCGAGGTGCAGGGCAACTCACAATGCGACGATATCTACCGAAGCAACTGCCTCGACGGATTTGGCACCTTCCCACTCGCCTTTGTGGAGGTTGCCGCAGCTTCACAGAGCCGTTTCTCTCCGCTGCTCTGGATATTTAGCATCCAGCATATAGCTTTTATGTTGTGACGAGTAATCTAACGTACTTTTTGCGCAGGTGCAAGGGGCACTGCACGGCAATGCCAGATCGTTTTTGCCGCGTTAAGCGATTTCGGCTACACTCTGGTTTGTTTTGGGTTGACTGAGCGGGATTTCGTCCCTCGATTGCTAAGGAGGCAGGCTTACATGGTGACGCCAAGCAACACAGGCGAGGGGCGCACGGCCCTGGCAGATACCCGTGCAGCGTGGGTGAATTTACGCAGCGGGCCAGGTACGGGCTATGCGGATATCGGCGATATTCGGGATAACACGCTGGTGCAGTACTTCCCAGATACGCGCCAGGGTGATTGGATTTACCTGCGCCAGTACGGGCTGGCCGGGTGGGTTCATACCGGGTTTATTCAGTTTGTGCCCGTAGCAGCAGACCCGCCAACCGCACCGGACAGGCCCACCCCGTTTGATGGTCATATTGGGATGTGGCACTGGCAGGGCGGTGCCGTGCAGGAAACGACCATTGAGCAGCTAATTTCTAACCTCAAGCGGCGCGTAACCAACCTGACGCAGCTCTTCATCAAGACGAGTGAAGGCACAAGCTGGCAGGGCGAGTTCGACAGTAAACCCGACCTGTCTGTTGACGGGCCAGAAGACCTGACGCGGTGGGGCGAGATTTGTCAGCGCAATGGCATTACCTTGAATGCGTGGTGTGTGCCCCGTGGTATCGGCAGCATCCGCGAAGAAGCGCGGGTGATGATTGAAACGTGCAACCACCCGATGATTAACAGCCTGATTTTGGATGTGGAACCGTATGACGGGTATTGGGACGGCACACAGGCGCAAATCCGCGAGTTAATGATCGCTGTACGGCGTGAAGTGCGGGGTGACTTCCACATCGGCCTTTCTGTAGACCCGCGCCCGTGGCACTATGCCACCATCTACCCGGAGTCCTGGAAGCCGTTTGTCAACAGTGTGCATCCACAGGTGTACTGGGAAATCTTCGGCTCCACGCCAGAGTCCGAACTCCAGCAGATGTACGAGACATGGCTGCAATATGGCCTGCCGATTGTGCCGCTGTTACAGGTCAATGCGCCGATTAACGAAATCCGTGAGGCGCACTCGCTTGCCACGGCCCGCTTTGGCGCACAGTCACTCAATTGGTGGCGTTATGGGGTAGGTACATCAGCCGAACTTAGCGCGTTGAACCTGCCAATCCCAGACACGGATGTGGTGCCCACCCCACCACCCGATGACGGTGGAACAACTGATCCCGGTGATACGCTGGTCGATGAAATCCTCATTACGCCGGGGGATGCCGACTTCGCACGCGGAACCTATGGCGGCGATGTGGACTTTCGGGCTTATGTGCAGCGCATGGGCTGGCAGGTTTATTACACGCCAACGGAAGCCCGCCAGAGCAGCGTGTGGGCCATGTGGACGCCACGGGTGGATATTTCCGGCGAGTATGCCGTGGATGTGTACATCCACAAGCCGTTTAGTACCACCCGCAATGCGCGCTACCGCGTCTATGGTGTAAAGGACGGGGATCAAGAGGTGCTGGTGTCGGTCGATCAGAGCATTAACACAGACGGCTGGTATCGCCTAGGCGTTTTTGATTTTGACCGCAATTTGCCGAATGTGGGGCGGATTTTCCTTAACAACGCGACGGGTGAGTCTGGCCGGTATATCACCTTTGATGCGATTCGCTGGCGGCGATCAGTTTCCGTAGACGTGGGCGGCGGCGACGTACCCAACGCGACTAACAACGGCATGATCGTCAAGGACGGCGTGATCTATGCTGATGGGTTCGACTCACCTGTGGGCAACCAGGGCAATTCTGGTGATCGTGAGGGTGACCGCGTGTGGCCCGTTGGCTGGCGGGATGCATCGCCTTATGCGGAGCCGTATCTGTTTAGCAGCTATTTGGGGCGCTACACGTCGGTTCACACTGGTGCAGATTTGAACTGGGGCAGTGGTGCCTATGACGACGTGGGCCAGCAAATTTACTCTGTGGCCAGTGGCGTCGTCGTCTACGCGAACTACCGTCCGTCTTGGGGCAACCTGGTTGTGATTCAACATGACCCGTACATCCGTGACGGGCGGCGGGTTTCCAGTCGTTACGCGCACATGA
This sequence comes from uncultured bacterium, assembly GCA_963922445.1. Taxonomy (GTDB): domain Bacteria; phylum Chloroflexota; class Anaerolineae; order Aggregatilineales; family Phototrophicaceae; genus DAOTTY01. The sequence goes on along the minus strand of CAWUJQ010000064.1, from coordinate 5,148 downwards.
TTCGCGTGGATGTGAAAGTTGGGGATCGGGTGGGGCGCGGTGAGGTGATCGGCACGTTGGGTGGCACACCCAATTGGGTGCCCCACTTGCATGTGGATGTGATGCCCGCGTCTACGATGGAACGCAACGTGGAAGACTGGCCGCCGTCACGCTACATGGAAGGGAAGTCTGTTTCTACAATGACGAACGCGGAGTATCAAACATGGATCAACCGCGTTACGTCAGACATCCTAAAAGACTACTTCGATCCGCAGTTGTTCATCCAGAACAACCGCCCCAATCGCGGTTAGAGACGAGGAACGGGGGCAAAACTGCCCCCCACCTCTAGCAGTTTTCGACTAGAACAAACCCCAGTCATCGGCGGCACCGTCTTCCATCATGGACGGATCCCACATTTCCAGGCCCATCTCGATGGTCGTGGGGCGGCTCAAGTAATCCTGAGCGGCGCGGCGCGTTTGCTCAAGGAGCTGCGGCGCGTAGGGGCAAAACGGTGTGGTCATAATCATCAGGACGTGGGCTTTGTCCTCTTCGATTTCCACATCGCGAACGAGACCGAGTTCGATCACGTTCATGCCGATTTCCGGGTCAATGACGACGCGCAGCGCCTCGTACAACCCTTCTTCTGATACCTGAATGTTGTCTGTCATGTGCTTTAACCTGTTATTAAGCTGTTGCGACTTACCCCGATGGTAACATACGGTCACTCAAGCGTCAATTTTTATGATGGCCGTCATCAATATTGACACGCCTATACCCTACTGTTACACTACCCCTAATTCAGTGCAGTAGGGTACACAAGAAATTTAACACGGATTAACCATCGAGGAGGATTCCCCCGCAATGGGTGCGAAGATCGAAATTAAGAATCTCCATGCCGTCGTCGAAGAGCAGCCCGATACCCCCATTCTTCGCGGTGTAGACCTAACGATTAACCAAGGTGAAATTCACGCCTTGATGGGACCGAACGGTTCCGGCAAGAGTACGCTGGCCAATGTGCTGGCGGGCAACCCCGCTTATGAGGTGACTGAGGGTGAGGTCAGCTTTGAGGGGGAAGACCTGCTGGAGATGGAACCCGATGAGCGTAGCCGCGCCGGTATTTTCCTGGCGTTTCAATATCCGGTATCCATCTCGGGTGTAACCCTGGCGAACTTCTTGCGTCAGGCCATCAATGCGCGCATGAAGGCGGAAGACCCGGAAAGCAAAGGCATTTCAATTCCGAAGTTCCGTCGTTTGATGATCGAAAAGATGGACTACCTGGGCATTGACCACAAGTTTGCGGGTCGCTACCTGAATGAAGGCTTTAGCGGTGGCGAAAAGAAGCGCGCCGAGGTGCTGCAAATGGCTGTGCTGGAGCCACGCTTCGCGATTTTGGACGAAACGGACTCCGGTTTGGACATTGACGCGCTACGTACCGTTGCTGAGGGTGTAAACAAGCTGGTTGGGCCAGATTTGGGCGTGCTCGTGATTACACACTACCAGCGCATTCTGGATTACATCAAGCCAGACCACGTTCACATTATGTTTGAAGGCCGCATTGTAGAAAGTGCTGGCCCTGAACTGGCCCTTCGCCTCGAAAAAGAGGGTTACGACTGGGTTCGTGAGAAGTATGCCGCTGTTGCCGAGTAAAATAAGCGGCTCTGAACACGTCTATTATTAAACGCAACACAACTCGTTACAGAGAGGAACAACATGGTTCAGGAATACATTCCCAGCGAGAAGGAACTCAGCGAAGACGAGTCCAAGCTGTACGATGTACGCGGGCGCTATGACGAACAGTACGGCTTCCACATGCCAGAAAACTACTCCTTCAAGAGTGAGAAAGGTCTCACCGAGGAGATGGTTCGCACCATCAGTACGATGAAGAGTGAACCGCAGTGGATGACCGACCTGCGAGTAGAGGCGTATCACATTTTTGAGGCCAAGCCGACTCCACAGTGGGGCGGTGGCGGTATGCTGGATGAAATTGACTACGCGGACATTCACTACTTCGTGCGCGCATCTGACAAGCAGGGTCGCTCCTGGGATGAAGTACCATCAGAGGTCAAGGAAACGTTCGACCGCCTGGGTATCCCCGAAGCTGAAGCGAAGTTTTTGCAGGGCGTTAGCGCTCAGTACGAATCGGAAGTGGTCTACCACAGCATCCGTAAGGACTTGGAAGACAAGGGCGTGTTGTTCACGGACATGGACTCCGCACTGCGTGACCACCCAGAAATGGTGAAGGAATTCTTCGGCACCATCATCCCGTCGGACGACAACAAGTTCGCGGCGTTGAACACCGCCGTTTGGTCAGGTGGGTCGTTCATTTATGTGCCGCCTGGTGTACATGTGGAAATGCCGCTCCAGGCGTACTTCCGCATCAACACGGAAAGTATGGGCCAGTTCGAGCGCACACTCATCATTGTTGATGAAGGTGCTTACGTTCACTACGTTGAGGGTTGTACCGCGCCGACGTACAGCCGCGACAGCCTGCACAGCGCTGTGGTAGAAATCATCGTCAAGGAAGGTGGCCGCTGCCGCTACACCACCATCCAGAACTGGTCGAACAACGTGTATAACCTCGTCACCAAGCGTGCCGCTGCTTACAAGAACGCCACGATGGAGTGGGTTGACGGCAACCTCGGCTCCAAGCTGACGATGAAATACCCGGCAGTGCTGCTGATGGAAGAGGGCGCACACGGTGAGGTGCTGTCCATCGCCTTTGCTGGTAAGGGCCAGCACCAGGACGCAGGCGCGAAGATCACGCACCTGGCACCGAACACCACCAGCCAGATTATCTCCAAGTCTATTGGTAAGGACGGTGGACGCGGCAGCTATCGCGGTCTGCTAAAGATCGTGGAAGGTGCAGACAACTCCAAGAGCAATGTGGTGTGTGACGCGCTGCTGCTTGACCCGGAAAGCCGCTCAGATACCTATCCCTACATCGAGATTGACGCGAAGGACGTGACAATGGGTCACGAGGCGTCGGTCAGTAAGGTGGGCGAGGAGCAGTTGTTCTACGCCATGAGCCGTGGCCTCAACGAAGACGAAGCCAACGCCATGATTGTAAATGGCTTCTTGGAACCGCTGGTGAAGGAACTCCCCATGGAGTACGCCATGGAAATGAACCGATTGATCCAGATTCAGCTTGAAGGCTCCATCGGTTAAGTAGACAAACCTCGAATTTTACGGGGCGGCCTGTTGGGTCGTCCCGATTTTTCATCTGACCAATTGACAAAAAAGGAGAGTGAATCGTGGTTGTAGTCAGACGACGCTCTGACCGTGTTGATGCGCCAGTTTACACGCGCGCTGACGTGGAAGCCCTGAGTGCTGCGAACAACGAACCCGCGTGGCTGGCGCAGTTGCGCCTTTCCTCGTGGGAAGTTTACGAGACCCTGCCGATGCCGTCACTGAATGACGAGGCATGGCGACGCACGGATTACAGTCACATCAAGTGGGATCAGGCCAGCAGCAAGGTCACGCCGAACGGCGCGAACATGGACGTTGTGCCATCGGAAAACCTGGAACCGCTCGTGAGCGAGGCCGCAGGCGCGCTGATGGTATTCGTAGATGGCAAGCTGGTTCATCAGGATGTGCCCGATGCTCTGACCGGCAAGGGTGTGATTTTCAAGGATTTGGTGACGGCTGCAAAAGAGGACGAAGACCTCGTCAAAGCGAACTTGATGACGAAGGCCGTGCCGCCGACAGACGGCAAGTTCGCAGCGCTGAATGGCGCGCTGTGGGATTTTGGCTGGTTTGTGTATGTACCGCGCAGCGTGGCTGCCGAAGTGCCGATGCACGTCGTCGTCTACAACACACATGACGGCGGCCAGATGGCGCGTTCGCTGGTGGTCACTGAGGAAAACGCGCAGGCAACGGTTGTCGTAGACTACCGTTCGGCACCCGGCGCATCGCATTCGGCATATATCGGCGCGACGGAACTGTTGGTGGGTGACGCTGCCAACTTGCGCTACGTTGCGCTGCAAGACTGGAACCGGCAGACGTATGAGTTTAGTCACCAGCGCGCCCGTGTGGGCGCTCAGGGTAACCTGGACTGGATTATCGGGGTGTTGGGCACGCAGTTGACCAAGTCGTTCATCGAATTGGAATTGGACGGCAAGGGTGCCAACGGGCGCGTTTCTGGCTTCTTCTTTGCGGATAAGGATCAGCTTTTTGACCTGGACACACAGCAGAATCACAACGCACCGCTGACCAACAGCGACCTGCTGTTCAAGGGTGCAGGTAAGGACTTCGCCCGCACGGTGTGGCAGGGCATGATTAAGTCGCTGCCGCAAATGCAGAAGATTGACGGCTTCCAGGCCAGCCGTAACCTGCTGCTTGATGACACAGTGCGCATGGATGGCATTCCAGGGTTGGAAATCGAAGCAGACGACGTGGCCTGTTCGCACGCGGCAACGTTTGGTTCACTGGAAGAAGAGCCGATTCACTACTTGATGAGCCGTGGCATTCCGCGCAATCAGGCAGAGTTGATGCTGATTGAAGGCTTCTTCGACGAACTGTTACAGCGCGTGCCGTTCGAGCGTGTGGTGGAACGTTTGGAACAGTCGGTCGAAGCTAAGATTCTGGGTTAGGCTGGACCGCTGAAGGTTGCTGTTTTCGTGGAGGCACTGCGCTGGCGGTTGTCTCCACTTTTATTTTCTGACATCAAGGATAGATCAATATGGCGGATTTTCAGACAGTTGCAACAACAGACGACATCAATTCCGGTGAGGTGCTGCTGGTGGAATACGGGCGGTATTGGGTGCTGCTGTTTAACGTTGATGGCGAATTCTACGCTATTGAAGATCGCTGCTCCCATGCGGATGTAAACCTGAGCGACGGCGAGATTAACCTGCAAGCTTGCACCATCAAGTGCCCAAAGCACGGCTCCCGCTTTGACTTCAAGACGGGTGAAGCCCTTGAAGCGCCCGCGATTATGCCAGTCATTCAGTTTGACGTGCGCGTAGAAGGTAGCGACATTCAGGTTGCGCGGCGCGTCCACAACAGGTCTTGAGTGGTGTAGATGGCCGAGTACCTCAAGCCGTTCTATGACGTAGGCCGCCCGCTGGTGTTTGCACATCGCGGTGCGATGGCCTATGCCCCGATGAACACGCTGGCGGCATTCGAGCTTGCCGTAGAGCAGGGCGCAGATGGCATCGAGTTAGATGTGTG